>DATDAG010000166.1:0-13320 GCA_036525495.1 Anaerolineales bacterium | reverse complement strand
AGTCTCGTTAGGCGCCCGTACAACCTTTTTCAATGACTTGCGTGCCCTGACCCGCTATATGATCTTCAACTCTTGGGATGACTTGTTCCGTTTTATGGAAGACGGACTGGAACTCGCTCCGCTCCCTCCCTAATCCAGTTTTAGATTTGGAATTGCTGGCAAAATTCTTCGTATCTCCATCTAATTTATTGGGTTATTAACTACAACATGTGCCATTCTCCATCCCAGGAATTTGTCTGCACGAGCAATATGCTTATTTCCCATGGGCATTTTCATCCGCTTTTAATTGTCGCCACGCTTAATAGGCTTGGCGATTTTTTATCCGGAGGTGTTGATGGATTAAGAGATAACATTATGCGCCAACCGCCAATGTTTTGAAAGAGGAGGATGAAATAGAAAAACCAATTCAACCAAATCGACAGCAATCTAATCAATCAAAGTTCGATCCAAAAAAGGAGAAAAGACAATGGCTAAAAGTAATGTAATGGGTTATTTACCGAACGATATGCCTCCCACCGGGCAAACAATCCTGCTGGGTTTCCAGCATGTGCTAACGATGTTCCCTGCAACGGCATTTGTCGCGGCATTATGCGGCTTCCACGTTGGAACAGTATTGACCGTTTCAGGCATCGGCACAATCGTTGCTCTGCTGCTTTCCAAATGGAGGATCGGTAAGTTCATTCCTTTATTCTATGGTTCCAGCTTCAGTTATATTGCCGCTTATCTTGCTATTGCCCAGCAAATGACTGGAAGCCTGCCTGCTTTTGGCGTGCCCCTGCCTGATAACGTCATCAGCACTATTCAAGCGGGTATCGTTGTAACTGGTTTGCTAAATATTGTGATCGGTCTTGTGATTCAGGCTGTCGGTAAGGACAAAATCGACATGGTCCTGCCTCCCATCGTAACAGGCTCGGTAGCGGCGATCATCGGTTTTGGTCTGGCATTTGCCGCTCTCGACCTGGCAGGTGCCAACTGGGGCGTTGCAATCGTGACCCTGCTTTCAACGATCCTGTTTTCTGTTTATCTTCAAACCCGCGGATTCCTTGGCATGATCCCCGTTTTACTCGGAGCGGCAGTTGGTTATATTTTCTCAGTCGTCGTTGCTCCAAATCCGGATCAATTTGCCCCGCTTGCCAACGCCGCATGGTTTGCCGTCCCTTATTTCACTTTCCCAACCTTCAGTGGAGCCATGGTTGGCACAGCTATTTTCAGCGTGTCCGTCATGGCGATCGCCACAATCCCCGAATCAACGGCACATCTCTATCAGATCAGTTTGTATGTGGACCGCTTTGCTGAAGATTCGGGGCGCGAAAAATATGAATTGGATGAGAACATTGGGTTCAATCTGGTCCTGGATGGCGTTGACGATACTATTAAAGGTTTGCTGGGCGCGACTGCCGGCACCAATTATGGTGAAAACAACTCCCTCATGGCAATCACCCGTAATTACTCTGGTCCAGCGCTTATCGCAGCCGGAGCAATCGCCGCCTTGCTTGGATTTGTCGGAAAACTTGCTGGGTTAATCCAGACCGTTCCTTTGGCCGTTAGCGGCGGGTTGGCTATTTACCTTTTCGGCGCGATTGGCATGCAAGGCATTGCCTTGATGCAGGAACATAAAGTCAGTATGTTTAATCCTCGCAACCTTGCAGTTGGAGCAACTATCATGGTGGTCGGCATTGGCGGAAACATTGGGTTCGACGGTGGCTTCCTGCCCATCCCATTCCTGCAGGGACTCTTTCCCAGCGGTTTGCCAGCAATTGCGACTGCGGCAGTTATGGGAATATTGCTTAATGCGATTTTCCTGATCTTCAAACCACCTGTAGAAGAATAGAACATCATTTGAAACGCGGGATAACCTGTCGCAGGCTGTCCCGCGTTTCTTCGGATTATTCGGAGTAGTCCTTGATTAGATAACTACTGACTCGCATTACAAGAAGGAGAGTTCAAACAACTATGAATGGTGTCCGTCCTAGAAAAACCACTACCAGTTGATGTTTTGCTGTTTTTGTATTGAATGTGAGTCTCCGTGAGATTAAATCCGAGATAAATTCTCCCATGGATAGGTTTTGACAAAGGAATCTAGATACTTTCTTCTTCTATATCTCACTTGTACATTTACTTACGATAGAGAATATAACAAGATTCGTCATGCTATAATAATTGAAAGTGGATCAGCTTCTTACTACAAAGCTCTACATTCCTAAATTTAGCGTCAACCTCGTCCCACGCCCACGTCTTTATGAGCGCCTGAACGAAGGGTTGACACGCAAGTTGTCCTTGGTCTCTGCTTCAGCGGGATTTGGGAAATCCACACTGGTGGCAAGCTGGCTTTCCGAGAGAGATCAACCCGCAGCCTGGCTTTCCCTTGACCAGGGTGACAATGACCCGGTCAGATTCTGGATGTACCTCATTGCAGCCATTCAAACCATCCACCAGGAGATAGGAGCTGAAGCGCGCCAGATCATAAGCGTACCCCAGCTACGCACCATCGAGCCTGTGGTAATCAGCCTTATAAATGACATCTCCCAACTTGCGCACGATCTGATCGTTGTACTAGATGACTATCACCTCATCGAGGCAGAACATGTTCATGCGGGACTGAGCTATCTGCTGGAACACCAACCCCCAAATCTCCACATCATATTGAGCACCCGAGTCGATCCCTCAATATCACTGGCCCGCCTGCGGGCACACAGCCAGTTGATCGAGATCAGGGCCGAAGATCTTCAATTCTCCACGGATGAAGCCACTATCCTACTCAACGAAAAGATGGGCTTGAGCCTCAAACCTGAGCATATCGAAGCCTTGAACTCCCACACCGAGAACTGGGTAGTTGGTTTGCAGTTAGCAGCCCTTTCCCTAAAAGGACAACCCTCTTACGACACCTTCATCGAGGGGTTCACAGGAGGACACCAGTTCATACTAGATTATCTTATCGAAGAAGTTCTGGTCAGGTTGCCAAATGCTCAACGAGCTTTCATGCTGCGCACATCGATCCTAGAGAGGTTCTGTAGCAGTTTATGTCAAGCGGTCACGGATGATCCAGTCAGTAGACAGACACTTGATGAGATCCGCAAGAGCAATCTATTCCTTATTCCCCTCGATACCGAGGGACGCTGGTTTCGCTACCATCACCTGTTCGCTGAAGTCCTGTATGCACTGCTCGAACAGGATCACCCCGGCGAGATATCTGTACTCCACCTGAAAGCGGCGGCATGGTTCGAGAGCGAGGGACATCCTAGCGAAGCTGTGGATCATGCCTTGCACTCTGGCAACATGTTCCAAGCCAGGGAAATGTTCCTCAGGCACTGGATGTCGGTTCTTCATCGGGGTGAAGTAGCAACAGTGCTGCGCTGGCTTGAAGCTCTACCAGATGAAATGAAAGCAGAAGATCCGTCTCTGGCTCTGGCACACTGCTGGGCGCTTTTCCTCAGTTGGCAAAATTCAGAAATTGGGTTGCCCCTGGAACAGGCAAGTAGCGCCTTTGAACGGTTGGTGAGCGAGGGATCCTTGAACAGCGTGCAACAGGACCAAATCGCTGCGCAACTGGCACTGATGCATTCTGTGCTGGCGCGCGACCAAGGTGATCACGCCAGATCCGTGGCTTACGTTGAGGAAGCTACTCGTCTTATGCCGCAGGATATGGTGGAGGGCGTAGGTACAGCCTGGAACATGTTATCCGCGGCGCGCGCCGGAGCAGGTGATTTCGAAGGGGCTATCCAGGCTTATGGGCGTGGCATTGCGTTGTCGCACACAGAGGGGAACCTGATCGGCGCATATGGATGTACCTATGGGCAGGTCATGTACATGCTGGTCCAGGGACGGCTAAATGAGGCTGATGGACTCTGTCGTTCTTCCATCGATCGCGCCATGCGTGATGGTCATGGAAACTTCCCTGCCACCGGGTGGTTGCATATCGGCATGGCCAGGGTCAGGCTAGAGCAGTGTCGCCTAGACGAAGCAGACGTACATTTGAGGGATGGACTGCGTATCGCGCGTCCAGGCGGGTTCACCGAAGCTGTGCGTTCAGGTCGCTACCTACATGCGCACCTGGCCGCCTTACGCGGTGACCTGGATACTGCAACGAATATCTTTCAAGAAACAGCGCGTATCGTAAACGCCATGGATGAACCCTACCTCATTGGTGAACTCAACGGGCAATGGGTCTCGATTTGCCTCAAAGCAGGCGACCTGGATGCCGCAGGTCAGAAGCTCAACATCTTGAAAGAGAAGAGCCTGGTTACGCAGCACGCTAATTTGTTGCTCTGGTGGAGATCGTTATTTCCTCGCTTGTTGTGTGCCAAGAAACGCTTCGATGATGCACTCACAGCACTGGACGAGTCCATTCGCCATGCCCGGGCCGCGAATAGTAAAGGTGAATTGATTCGCTTGCTGGCGTTGCATGCCCTGACCCTGGACGCGTTGGGGAACCATATTTCTGCCCACTCTGCGCTGCGCGAGGCATTAACGCTGGGCGCCCCTGAAGGCTACATCTGGCGATTGTTGGATGCTGGCCCAGGGATCGAGCCACTGTTGCGCGAGCTCAGAGATGAAAACAACACGCCTCAAGCATCCCGCCTTTACCTGGATTCCTTACTAGAGGCCTGCCGGTCCGTCTTTGGGGAATCTGCACAACCCCAGCCGGGAGAGATCCCTGACCCACTTACTTCGCGCGAGTTGGAGATCATGCGCCTGATCTGCAATGGCTATTCCAACCCGGAGATCGCCAGCGAACTGGTGGTCACCCTAAATACGATCAAGAAACACACCAGCAACATCTACGGCAAGCTGGGGGTCAGAAGCCGTACCCAGGCGATTGCGCGTGCCCGCGAATTAAATCTGCTCTAATTTCCCCACTCACATATCCACATACTACCTTTGAGTAATACTCAAATCTAAAGTGATTGCCGAAGATTACTCTATCGCATGGCGACAAAGTTTCCTTGAATATCTATACTTTAGGTAGAAAAGGAGCTTTATGAAAATCGATAATCTATTGACACTGCCGGATGGTCGCAAACTAGCCTACGCTGAGTTCGGCAAGCCAGATGGTCATCCTGTGCTCTATTTCCACAGTTCACCCGGTTCACATCTTGACCCGATGTTACTTGGTGATGACGTCTTCAATCGGTATGGTTTGCGTATTATCTCTCCTGACCGTCCGGGAATGGGAGCATCCGATTTCCAGCCTAAACGGGGGTTCTCTACCTGGGTCAAGGATGTGATATTTCTTACGGAAGCTTTAGGTCTACATCAGTTTTCCGTGCTGGGTGTTTCAGGCGGGGGAGGATATGCAGCAGTTTGTGCAGCCAAAATTCCAAGAAAACTACAAAAGGTAGTGATCGCTTCTGGAGCATGGCAGATAGATTCCACAGCGCTAAGAAATATTGGTTTTCCAATGAACTTACAGTGGCAATTGGCAAGGCATGCTCCAATATTTTTACCTCTCATGCTAAAAACGCTTTTCAAAATGATGAGCCAATCACCCAAAGGCGGCTTTGACCGGAAATCGGTCCCGCCAAACAAGATCATGCCAGCTGCAGACCATGCGGCAATGATACAACCCAGTCGAATGGATGCTCTACAACAGACATTGGGTGAGGTTTTGAAACAGGGCACTAGAGGACCAGTATGGGATATGTGCCTGTATGTGTGTCAGTGGGATTTTGACCTATCTGAGATACAAGTCCCGCTGACCTTGTTTCATGGAGAACAGGATAGGAATTTCCCTGTTGAGCTAGTCAGACGAATGGTGAAAAGACTGCCTCGTGCCGAATTAATAACCTTTCCAGAGGATGGGCATGTATCAACCCACATCAATCACTTTGATGAGATCGCAAAAGCACTTATACCTGCCTGATAGAAAGGAAACAAGATCATGATGGAGAATTCTAAAACCAATTTTGTCAAGCAATATGAGCCGGACAAACAAGCCAGGGTGGAACTGAATAATGGCCGCATCCTGGACGTGGTCAATGGCCGCTACTTCGATGTGGGAACGAGCATCATTCTGCGGGACAGAGTGATCGAGTCTATGCCGGGACCTGCGGGAGAGACCCAAATCCCGGTTGACTTTACGATTGATCTGCAGGGCAAGACTGTCCTTCCCGCCTTTTACAACACACATATGCACCTGGCGACGACTGGACCCACAATGATCCCGAACCTGCGCGATCGAAGGTCTTTGAAAAGATACAACGGACAGCAGCAAGATAAGTACATGGCGGATTGCCTTGCTCACGGCGTCACTCATATCAGAGACGCGTATCACCCAGACCTTCGGGTAAACAGAGCTTTAAAGGAAAGGATTTCAAAGAGTGAAATCCCCGGTCCGCGCATCTTACAGGCAGTTGCTGTTGGCTTACCGGGATCCTATTTACAGGAGAATCTGCCTCTGGCAATAAAGGCTATGGGCATGGTGCAGATCGACACATCAAGGGACGATGCCGGGGCTGTCTCATTCCTCTTAGACGCGACCGAAGGACATGTCAGGGCTGCGGTGGATATCGCCATCGATGAGCGTGGGGCAGACGTGATCAAGATCGGGGATGAGACCTTCAGCCAGTTAACCGGAAAGCACATACCAGTGATGACCATCGAACAGCTCAGCGTCGTGGCAGACCAGGCACGCCGCCGTGGGGTGCAGTCGATGATGCACCACATGTCTGTCGAGTCCTTTCGGCGCGGGGTGAAAGCCGGTGTGTCATCACTGGAGCACCAGCCCTGGGATGCCCTGCTTACCCAGGCGGATGTGGAGGCTTTCAAAGCGGCTGGATGCATCAATAATCCTACGATATCAGTGCTTTACGCGATTTTTTCCTGGAAGTTGGCAGGGTCTCGTTCGAATGACGATCCGGAACTGACCAGGTTAACAGCCTTCAGGGACAAGACCTATACTTTTGCGGAAATTGCGGATGAATTCTACATCCCGGAATTGAGAGCCAGTGTAATGAGCCATTACAAGAGGCTCACCAGCGGCAATGCAAAAATGATGGGCATCCTAGATATGTCCCGGATGTATGCCTGGGACACAAAAACAACCATTGCATGCAAGAATTTTCGTCTGCTTTATGAACACGGTGTTCCCATGTCGGTTGCAAACGACACCATGCCTCCCTGTGTGCCAGCCATGATCGATCTTGAATTGCTCATGTTTGATCATTTCTTGAAGGGAAACCCAAACAGAAAACAACTGAATGGTGCCGAGGCGATCAAGATCGCCACCATCAACAGCGCCCGTTCCCTGGGGTTGGATGAGCAATTTGGTTCGATTGAGACCGGAAAGACAGCAGACCTAATAATCCTTGACGGCGACCCGTTGGCGGATTTCCGCCTGATCGGAAGCAAAGTGGACGCCCTCTTCATGGATGGAAAGCTGGTTATCAACAACTGCGGACTCGAGGTCGAAGCCCATGGGAAAGCGTAAGTTTGAGACTGGGATTTCGGAGGATGTATTGACGATGAAAACTGGGAGAACAATGAACGCCCCCCGGTTGTATGAGATCCGCGTAGTGAGTCACCTTAGTGCGAACTGGGCAACGCGGTTTGAGGGACTGTCCTTGAGGCACGAATCGGAAAGGGAAACGGTTTTGTCCGGCATGCTCGACCAGGCTGCCCTGCACGGGGTCTTTGTGAAAATCCGTGATTTGGGCTTGTATCTCATTTCTGTCAACCCCGTTGAGGTAACAAAATCGTCTAATTCGGACGCTGGAAGCAAACATTTTCAAACAAAAGGAGATGTAAAAAATGAATAGGCAAAAAATCGGGATGTCACTGTTTTGGGTGGGTTTATTATTATTTGGAATCTGGGCAGCTTTGACCGTGATTCAGAGTCCGGTGCATCGGGTTCAAACCACTGAAGCTTTGGAAGGAACCCTCCACGAGATATGGGGGCCGCTGTTTACGCTCCGCATCATCGGGGGAGGAGGTTTTACCTTTGCCATTGTGGGGGTACTGCTCTACACTACAGAAAAAGGGGCTTACTTTTGGCTGTTGGGGCTCCTGCCCAATTTATTGAATTTTGGCCAGTATTGGCAGCCAGCCACGCACGTTCCGGCGCTTTTTGGTATCGGTGGAACTGTTATTGCTGTTTCATATTTTGGCATCCTGTGGTTTTGGACCCGCTCCTACCCGGCATACCGGGGTCCTACCAGGACAGGAATGCAGATCCAACTGCTGGGATATTCAGTACTGATTGTCACAGGTCTTTTGCTTTGTATGCATTTTGGGAACCCAAAGCAAATGGCATTAGCAGACCTGGCAATACCCAGCGGGGAAATTATAAATTTGAGCTTGGCCTTTGGTATGCTGCTTATTTTTCTGGGACACTATGTGGTTGCCAGAAGCTTAATGAGAGCAGCCGCTAATTCATAGTTACAATTTTGGAGATAATCATGATCACTCTCGCTTATATCTTCTCAGGTCTATCACTTCTTATGAGTATCCTATTCCTTATTCGACTAAAGTTCCCACAAGGTTTTTTCGTCATTCCTGTTAAGCTGATTGCAGGTGCATTGTCTCCCTATTGGGCTACCATGGGCGCAGTCGGTGCTGTAATTGGCTTGGCATATCAAGTTCTCTGGGCCATTCCGATGGGGGTTCTTGGTACTGGCATGATGGTCTGGTATGTCTGGCGAGTCACCCGTAACCACAACGGTTTTGAAAAAGCTTTTGGTGCTGGCTGGTCAAACCAAATCCCCCCTCAGCAAGCCAGGAACATGCTTCAAAAGCGCTGGACATGGTTCTTGGAGATGAAAGCCACTCCGGAGCCTGTCTGGGAACGCGACATCCCTTTCTGGACCGTTCCCAATACGCAGCGGAAACTGCTCTGTGACGTTTGGCACCCAGACAATGGCAATATATCCGGTCTGGCATTTATCTTCTTCCACGGAGGCGCCTGGTACTTTATGGATAAAGACATGTTGACGAGGCCCTTCTTTCGCCATCTGGTTGCTCAGGGACATACGGTAATGGATGTATCGTATCGTCTTTGCCCCGAAGTGGACATCTATGGAATGACCGGAGACGTCAAACACGCGATTGCCTGGATGAAGACCAATGCATCCCGTTATGGTGTGAACCCTGACAAGATTGTGTTGGGGGGTGGTTCTGCGGGCGGGCATCTGGCCCTGTTGGCAGGGTATACGCCTGGACTTCCTGAGTTGACACCGGATGAACTCAAAAGCGCCGATCTCTCCGTGTGCGGAGTCATCTCCTATTACGGTCCCACAGACATGCTGGCGGAATATCAACATACAAATCAACAACGATTGGTTGACCTTCCCCCTGTTTCCCTTGACCCAGATTCCATCAAGAATACAGGACCTGCGGACTGGAGGATGGATATCTTTTTAGGAGGTTGGCCCCAAAACGCACTTACCAGTTATCAATTAGCTTCACCCCTAACCCACGTGCAACCTGGTTGTCCGCCTACTCTACTCATTCAAGGGGATAAAGACCTCATTACTCCCGTGGAAGCGACCTGTGAACTCTACACAAAGCTGGTTGAATCCGGTGTACCGGCCATCAACGTGGTCTTTCCGTGGACAGACCATGCCTTTGATGTGCTATTACCTCAAATATCTCCGCCAGCTCAATCGGCACTGTACGATGTGGACCGATTTCTGGCACTGTTACTGAACAAAAACTGAAGACTTTTCAAGAAAGGAAACGTGTGAAATGACTAAACAAAAAGTTGGCTTGGCAGTGTTCTGGATAGGCATTGTATGGACTGTTGCCTGGGAGACTGTAGCGGTTGTTAAAATCCTTCCGCTCATGCATTCTTTAACATTAGACGAATTTAATCAGACGATCTGGGCGCTTACTGGGCCTTTGATGAGTTTACGTGGTATGTCAATGCCGCTGGGAGCGATAGTGGCCGGGATTGGAATATTGCTTTATTCAAGTGCAAAAGGATCAACAGTGTGGAAGGTTGGAATAGGATTATTTATTGTGTTGATAATATCGCTTGTTGCCATGGGACTTAACTTCTATTCCGCTCCAATATTTGGTATTGGGGGGAGCTTAATATTTCTGTCGTTTATAGGAATCCTATGGTCATTGGCGAAAGAACGTATAGCTCTAAAGGATTCGACTACAACCGCGCTTGATTTTAAATTAGTCGGTTATGTGTTCATGTTAATGGCAGCTTTTTACATATGAGCAAAGGCTGCTGACGGCTTCGTGAAAGCCCTTGATGAATTGCCTACCATGAGCATGATGAACGTTTTGGTACTTCTCACGGCAGGATGGGTTTTCCTGTTCCTGAGTCATTACACATCACGCCAAGGACAAGGCTGAGGCGGACCACAAGGATTAGCAAACCGGAGACAAACCTGGCAGCTCAATCTCGCTGTACGATGTGGATCGATTTCTGGTGCTTTTGTTGAATAAAAAAGGAGGAACAAATGGATAAGAACACAACTACGACCAAGGGGTGGCAGGATGAAAAAATCCCTGTCAAAGTGAAGCTTTCCGTTTTATGGATTGTGGTGATGTTTTTCTACGTTTACGCGGACGTCAAGATGTATTTAGAGACGGGAATCATCGAACAGATTATCTCCGGCCAAATTGGGGACTTCGTCCTCAATCAAGCTGCTCTGTTGTACTCGGCTATCTTGATGTCGATTCCACCGGTGATGGCTTTTCTATCGTTGATTCTCAAGCCGTCCGTAAATCGGGTTGTGAATATCGTCATGGCAAGCCTGCATATTCTTCTGGCGATGGGCCTTTTATTTGGGCCAGGTGAAATCTGGGCGTATTACTACTGGTATTCCGCCTTGGAGATCGGGGTTCACGTGTTGATCGTGCTGCACGCGATCAGGTGGCCGAAGGCATAGCTGGCGTGGTTAACACCAATCGTTGGGCGTTTCCCAAACAACAATTAAGGAGGTATTCATGACCATTCTGGCAACCAATCTCTCAGGTATATTGCTTCTGATGAATGTCCTGCTCCTTATTCAAACAAAGATGCCACTAGGATGGTTTGTATTGTTTCCTAAACTGACTGCAGGAGCATTGTCTCCGTATTGGGCTATCATCGGCGTAGTTGGAGCAATCATTGGAGGAATAAGTGGAGCATACTGGGCTGTTCCGATCGGGATTATCAGCGCTGGCATTATGACCTTGTATGTTTGGCGATGTGCCCGGGATCACACTGGTTTCGAAGATGCCTTTGGGACGGGGTGGGAAGGTCAGATACCGCCTCAGCAGGCCAAACGTATGGTCAAGAGGCGCTGTTCGTGGTTCTTGAAGATGAAAGCCTCCCCGGATCCTATCTGGGAGCGCGATGTCTCCTTCTGGATCATTCCCGATACAAAACGGAAGTTGTTGTGCGATATCTGGCGTCCGGCCGACTGTAACGTTTCTGGCTTGGCAATGGTGTTCTTTCATGGAAGCGGTTGGTACTTGCTTGACAAAGATATGGGCACAAGGCCTTTCTTCCGCCACCTGACAGCCCAGGGACATACCGTGATGGATGTCCCTTACCGCCTATGCCCTGAAGTGGATATCTACGGCATGATCGGGGACGTTAAACGTGCGATTGCCTGGATGAAGGCTAATGCTTCCCGTTATAGGGTGAACCCTGAAAAGATCGTTTTAGGGGGCAGTTCTGTAGGCGGACATCTTGTCCATTTGACAGGATATGCCCCCCAACATCCTGATCTAACATCGGATGATCCCAAGAAGGTTGATTTATCTGTGTGCGGTATCGTCTCATCCTTCGGCCCCTCAGACTTGCTGGTTGAATATGAGCATTCGCAGGTAAAACAAAGATCTGAAAATAGGCTTCCATATCCAATTGGAACAAAACTCGAAGCCAACCAGGAATTTCTCTTCAGCGGCCGGTTGGATATGATCTTAGGCGGTTATCTCAAGGACATCCCTGAAACACATCAACTATTTTCACCCATCACCCATGTTCATCCTGATTGCCCCCCTACACTGCTCAATCAAGGGAACAAAGACATGCTCGTTCCCTTGGATATCACCATTGCTCTTTATCAAAAGCTGGTTGAATCAGGTGTGCCAGCAATCAACGTCGTTGTTTCAGGAGGAGAGCATTGCTTTGACTTGTTATTACCCCAGATATCCCCGCCAGCGCAATCGGCGCTGTATGATGTGGATCGTTTTTGGGCAATACTGGCCAACAAGTAAGAAAGGGGAAATGAAAAATGAAAAAACAAAAAGTTGGCTATCAAATCGTCGACTTCCCGCGTGTTCGCGAATTTGTGATTGATGTCATGGTTCCGGCAGAACGCAAGCATATGATCCATATTCTCTTCGAGGCTGATGTCACAGAAGTGCGTAAATACCGGGAGAAAAAAAAGGCTGAAGGAGCAGTTGCCCCTTCCATAACAGCTTTCATCATTAAATGCGTAGCTGACGCTGCCATGACCAATAAACGTATTGCTGCTTTCAGATTCGCGTCAAAGAAACTTGCGATTTTCGATGACATGCATGTTTCCTGCAATGTAGAAAAAGAGATCGATGGTCAAAATCAACCTATGGGGTTAGTTGTCCGTCAGACGAATCGGAAAAGCATTGACGAGATACACAACGAGATTTACAACTATGCGGAAGAAGGATTTAAGGAGCAGGTCGAACCCCTCAAGAAATTTGCAAAGCTGCCCAGGTTTTTGCGAGCGATCTTTTTATCCCCCGCGTTTTCCAGCCCGAATTGGATTGCCAAACAAGGATTTAACATCATCGTTACGTCTATGGGAATGTTCGGCGCGGGCGGCGGTCACGTCATCCCTTACCAGCACTGCTCATTATGTGTCTCCGTAGGTGGCATCACTAGAAAGCCCGGGATTGTTGACGATCGTATCGAGCCACGCGAATATCTCTCGATAACCGCCACATTTGACCACGACATTACTGATGGCGCCCCAGCGGCACGTTTTGCCCAGGATCTTAAGGAGCATATCGAAAGCGGTCACGGCTTGCTGTCGAAGGAGTGAAACATGAAAAAGAATATCGCTAGTCAATTAGGTTATTGGGCAGCAGTGTTTGGTGCGGTTATCGCAGGGTTTTATCTCCTCGTACTGATTTACTCCTTTTTGACTGAAGGCTTTGCATCACTTGTCTCACCTTCTCCATTCGTGCAATTGGCTGGAGGCATTGTCACTTTTCTTTCTGTTCCAGGACTTGTCATATTATTTACTGCCATACGTTTTGGGTAGTCTCCCGATCAAGTGTGTTTAGCACTTGGTAAGGGTACAGTAAACAACAGTTCTTTAACAGTCCAAATATGATCGGTCAATCCAGCAGCCATCGCAGGAGTGCGGAGGAACCATTTGCAAGTAGGATCATCCTGAA
>DATDAG010000165.1:0-4546 GCA_036525495.1 Anaerolineales bacterium | reverse complement strand
GACGATAGCAGGCATTGGCTCCAAACGGAAAGTGTATGGGCATCCATCCGTGAGGGTATCGTCAGTGTATGGAGCAATGTTGGTTTACGTGTGCTATTTCTTGTGACGATAGCGGTCAATGTCTTGGTAAATGGTCCTATTTTAGTTGGCATCCCTGTACTTGCAGACACCCGCTTTCCTGAAGGCGCGGCAGCATTTGGTATCTTGATGTCTGCTTATGGCGGCGGTAATTTATTGGGCACGATTTTGGCAGGAGCCTTGCCAAGGCCAAAAACGAAATCTATGGGGTTGTTTATGCTTGCCATCATCAGTATCTTGGGAATTGGAGTGATGCTGCTTGGGGTATCTTTATCGCTGTCGTTCTCATTTGTAGTTGCTCTGGGGATGGGAGTTGCAAATGGCTACGTTACGATCTTGTTTATTACCTGGTTGCAAAGTCAGACACCTAAAAACATGCTGGGACGACTGATGAGTCTCTTGATGTTTGCCGCAGTAGGATTGAACCCAATCTCAATGGCTCTATCTGGCTTTTTTATGAAGCTCGACCCCACAGCGACATTTGTAGCGGCGGGAGCAATAATGACTGCAATCGTGCTGTTGGCTGGGTTCAAATCTGAAGCACGTGCAATGAAAATGACGATCTATGAAACTGAGTAAAAACAAACGAGGTAATCTTCGTAATTTACAAGGTCGAATTTGGGAGAGGACGGGTGGGGGGCTTTGGGAATGATGAGGTGATGAGGGAGTTGTCCCCTTCGCTACACTTCGGGGATGCTTCGCAATCCGCGGTAGTGGGGAAGATAAAAAGAATGATTGCCCAATAAAAGAGCGACCTAATGAGCCCGCCAGGTCTGAACTTGGAGACGCCAGCCATTATGAGTTTATACTTGGGGGATTGGAATAGGAGATAGAAAGCGTGTTGAAAACTTTATCTGAAAAAATGTTTTTGTTCTCAAGCGGACGTGTGACTTTTGTGTCACTAATCCTATTCGCTGTGTTCATCGGCTACGTCCTGCCTGATCAGGCTGTGAAAGCCGAAACCTACAGCGGCGGAGCAGGTTCACCAGACGGCTCCTTCTTCTATTCATCATCCGACCTTTACCAGATGGCTGAAGCCTATGGCGAGGAGGGGCGCGCCGCCTATGTGCGTGCGCGTTTCACCTTCGATATGATTTGGCCTCTGGTGTATCTCTTCTTTCTTGGCGCCGCAATCAGTTGGTCGCTTGGTCGCGCCGTCCCTAAGGGTAGTCCATGGCGCTTGTTGAATTTGTTCCCTGCCTTCGGCTGGCTGTTCGACATGTGTGAGAATCTTTCGACCTCTGCAGTGATGCTGGCTTTCCCGCAGGAATCCTTTATGGCTTCACTGGCTCCGATCTTTACCCTCGTAAAGTGGATCTTTGTAAACGGCAGTTTTGTCATTTTGATTCCTGCCTTTTTGGCGGCAATATGGATCGGACGCAGGAAGGATCGCAGCGTTGTTTGATAATCTGGTGTCGGCAGGTTTGGACTGAACGAGATGAAAGAACTGGATCCCCAAAAACTACATGTAACATTTCAGGGAGAGATAACGGCTAGCAAATTGTCCCTGCCGAGGAGGTATACCCTCACCCATTCCGACTTCTCTGGCGACCTGTTCCTCACCATAGGTTCGGACTATGATCGAAAACAGATCGCGGGTCTTTATACGCGATGGATGCGCGATGAAGTTCTGGCAGAACTCAAGCGCGATGGGGCGGATATGATCTTGCATGTGTATTGTCATGTCAGCGGCGGAATTGTCTTTGGCAGCGCCCATTGGCGTAACGAGATCCTGCACCATCACATGCGCATGGTACTTGAAGCCCTGCGCTATGGTGACCGCGAGCTGGCGACCGCCCATCCCGAATTCGATCACGCAACCGTGATGGTTCATTTCAAGTCCAATCGCAAAAGGTATGATCGTGTCGAAAACTGGGGGCTGGTTCAAGCCTATTGCTAGGCTAGGTAAATGGAGAAAAGCAATGACAGCGGTATTCCTGTGGAGCGTGTTTGGCTATCTACTGGGCGCAATTCCATTTGCTTACATTCTGGGAAAACTATTTGCAAAACAGGATATTCGCAACGTGGGCGATGGCAATCCAGGCGGCACAAATGCCTGGAAAGCGGGAGGTTGGAAAATCGGACTGCTCTCCATTCTGCTCGATATCTTCAAAGGATATCTGCCCGTTGCCTTCGCGCGTCTTTATGGGATTTCGACCTGGTCGCTGATCCCGATCTGCCTTGCCCCGATTCTTGGTCACATCACCATGCCATTCCTGAACTTCCGCGGTGGTAAGGCGCTCGGTGCCACAGGCGGTGTATGGGTCGGGATTCTCGGCTTGTGGGCATTCTCCATTTACACAGCCACAGCAGTCTTGGTTGCCATCCTTAAGGAAAATGCCTGGGCGGCTGTTTTTGGAGTCTCCTTGTTCCTGGGTTGGGCAATATTCCTGGATGGATCCCCGTGGATGATTGTTTTTGGAATTCTCAATGTCGTTCTCGTCGCCTGCACACATCGCCATGAACTGCGTACGCCGCCTCATCCGCGCCCATGGCTGACTCGTCCCTTTGAAAGAAGGGGCAAGTGATTCTGGATTATTACTGGCAGATCTTTCCTTATACAATCGTTGGGTTCCTTGCGGTTAGTTTGGCGATTGCCATTCTGAATTATTTTTCCATCCGCGGCTTAGACGCTTTTCCATCCGCACAGAATTTTCCACGTGTATCTATTCTTCTGCCTGCCCGAAACGAAGACGGAAACATTAAGGACTGTGTCGAGTCACTGCTTGCGCAGAATTATCCCGATTTTGAAGTTCTCGTTTTGAATGACCACTCCACCGATCAGACCCGCGCAATCCTGGAGCAGATAGCACAACACGATCCACGCCTGAAGTTTTATGATGGAGAAACCCTGCCCTCAGGCTGGCTGGGAAAACACTGGGCTTGCCATCAATTATCGCAGAGAGCCAGCGGCGAGTTGATCCTGTTTACAGATGCCGATACACGCCACGAGCCGAACACGTTACGAGACAGTGTCTCTGCCCTGATCGCTCAAAACGCCGATCTTGTCACTGCCTTTCCAAATCAGGAAATGCTGACATGGGGTGAGAAACTTACTGTGCCTATCCTGGGCTTCGGCATCATCTGTTTCTTCCCGATTTTGTTGACAGAAAAATTACGCCTGCCTGCTCTTTCTGTGACGATCGGTCAGTTCATGCTCTTTCGCCGTTCCGCATTTGATGCGATTGGCGGCTACGAAGCCATCCGCAATCATTCCGTGGATGACATTAGACTCGGGCACAATATCATTGCACATGGTTTCCGCTGGAAGCTGATGAACGGAACCCATCATATCGCTTGTCGGATGTATCATAATTTTTCGGAAGCGCTGGATGGATTTACGAAAAACCTCTTTGCCGTGTTCAATCATCATATTCTGCTTTATTGCATCAGTTGGTTTTGGATCGCCTTCTCATTTCTTGTCCCTATTTGGATGTTATCCAAATCGTTCTTTATGCCCACATGGTTCCCAGTTTCTATCGCCCTCGTTGCAGTCATTGAAGCAGTGTTAATGATTGGGATTGCCTATCATCGCTTTCGTACGCCTGCATATTTGGTGTTGATTTATCCCATTAGCGTGTTTGTTTTTGCCTGGATCGCCTTTCGTTCACTGATCTATTCCATCACTAGTTATCGAACCTGGAAGGGACGTGATATTGCACCATCTAGGTTCAAGTGGTGATGCCAATCCAAACGGGGGAGGGAAGGGAGTTTGTCATCGGACTTTGTCACGGATTCACGGACAGGAACGGACTTTTTCGCCCCCTCTGTCCTTCGGACATCTACCACTCGCTCCGCTCGGCGATTGGCTTTTCCCTGCAAATACGACAAATTCACCCTTCTGCATTCAGCATTTATCCTTGCTCTTTGGCTGATGGTGGTCCCGCAAGGGGATGATATCCGCTTTGGGAATGATGAGGTTGTGAAGGGTCTGTCTGCGGTGGTGGGGAAGATCAAACTGTTATTAAACTAGAAAGAGCCGGGTCTCCCAGGTCCGGCTCTTTCTAGTTCTAAATAGGAGAAGAGTTAACCTCCTTACGCATATAACTGTAGCATGAGCCTTATGAACCTGCTGGACGGAATACCTACGGCAAATAAACGCACATGCAACGATTTTCATGAGTTTTTCTTAATGATGGGGATATTTTGTTCTTTTTGATGAAAAAACCTAAAAAGAGCGACCCGTTTCAGGCCGCTCTTATCAGTCAGGTTGTTGTAGTTTTTCGACGATACTGTTTCAGTATCTCCCAGCCTACGAGCCTGCGGTTGGCTTCGTCATAGACGCGCCACTTAAGGCATTTCAGACTTGAGAGCAAGGTCAACGGTTTCACGTGGAAGATCGGGTTCTCTTTATATGCCTTCGGCAAAAGGTAGTTGGGGATCTTCGAGCCGAGATGATGGATGTGATGAAAGCCGATATTCCCTGTAAACCATTGTAATAATGCGGGGAGCTTATAGAACGAACTAC
>DATDAG010000164.1:0-6851 GCA_036525495.1 Anaerolineales bacterium | reverse complement strand
GCGTCAATCATCCTGAAGCCCAAGGCTAAGCTTAGGAGGAAAAATGCAAGGAAGGGTATATCCTTTGAATTCATGAACGCATGTCCCCAAAAAACAGGTTGCGTACCAAATAGAAGAGTTGATCCGATTGCGGCGGTATTGCTCAACCATCGAACGGAAATGTCATAGAATGCCCAAAGGCCAACAAGATAAACCGCGAAATTGATCAGGTGGTAAACGTCAGTGGGGTGAAACGGCAGAAGATTTTCAAGAATACGGAATGCAAGTTCATCGAACATTACAAACGCCGGCCCATAGCCTCCAAGATCGTCCAATGTCAATCGGACATCGCCCTCCAGCACCCAGGTTTGATAGGATTCCAGTGAACGTGAGGCATATCGGTGAAGCAGAAATTCATCCCAGCTTTCACCGCGGTTTGTTAATCCCGCTAGTCCAAGGAGGAAGATGAGGGAAAGTACGAAAATGATGGGCCGGCTTTTTATCATATATTTGTTATTGGCGAAGATCACTTCATCAACTGCTCAACTCTTGATTTGCCAACTGAATAATACTTCGCTTGTGGATGGTGCACGATGATTGCTGCCGTGGATTGCTCAGGGATTAACTGATGCGCTGCGCTCAAGCTCATGCCTAATTCGGTTGTAACTGCAGGCAACAACTCAAAGATCTTCGTATGGTCTTCCAATTCAGGGATGGCGGGATAGCCCCACGAATAGCGCTTGCCTTGATTTTCAGGGATGCCCATCTCACGGCGTAGATGCTCGTGCAAGTAGTTTGCCGCCGCCTCCGCAGCTTGGACGGCGAGCCCGTGCGTGAAGTAGGCTTCGGTGTAGTCGTTGTCGGCTTGCAGTTTGTCGAAGCGTTCTGTAGCTTCCTGCCCAACGGTGACAACCTGGAAAGCAACCACATCCATTTGACCTGATTCAACCGATGCATAGTAATCGGATAATGCAAGATGCTCATCATACGGTTGACGAGGGAATGAAAGACGAGTTAATACTTCATCAAGTTTTTGAGGATTGTAGACGATGAGATCATCTCCCTCGGCTTGGCAGGGGAAGAGTCCATATACTCCTTGTGGTCTCAACCATTTTTCGCGTATGGCTTCTTTCTTCATCTTATCAAGGCGCGTATCAAACTCAGCTTTGAGCTTGGTCCATTCGTCACCATGGGTATTTTTCGCGCCCCATGAGAGGCGATAGAGTTCGTTGATATTGAGATGTTGGAGCACCATTTCAAGCGGCATATCTTTGACAACGCGCATACCGAATTTGGTTGATGGAATGGTGAGCGGTGCAGGGACAATGTTCGAACGTTCTACTGTTTGAACATTTGAACGTTGAGTGGACGTACGTCCGAGTTCCATTTCAGAGTCCTGACGTGTTTTGGAGAGCAATTCAGGCCGTTTCTCATCATTGATAAGCGTGTCCATTGTGTCGAGACCTTCGAATGCGTCCTTACAATAAAAGACACCTGCGTCATAGAACTCGCCGTCTTCCGTTTGGAGGATGCGGCGTCCGAAGCGACGGTTGATCGCGGCACCGCCAACCAGCACAGGGATGTTGTGTCCGCGGCGGTGCAGTTCGTTGACGATGAGCGGCATTTGCTTGGATGTGGACACCAGCAAAGCTGAAAGTCCGATCGCAGTTGCGTTGACTTCCACCGCTTTGGTAATGATCGTCTCGGCAGGGACCTGCTTACCAAGGTCAATGACTGTGTAGCCGTTGTTGGCAAGGATCGTTTTGACAAGGTTCTTCCCGATGTCATGCACATCACCATAGACAGTGGCAATGACAACGGTGCCTTTGGTAACACCTTCCATCTTTTCAAGATAATTCTCAAGATGGGCAACCGTCTTCTTCATTGTTTCAGCAGACTGAAGCACGAAAGGTAAGATCAATTCACCCGCGCCGAACTTGTCACCGACTTCTTTCATTGCAGGGAGCAGGACGTTGTTCAAGGTGTGAACGGCGGTTTCGTGTTTGGTTGGGAAATCACCACGATTGATGATCTCATCAATATCCGCTTCGACGCCATCTTTTTTGCGGTGCACGATCTTCCAGTGTAAACGCTGTTCAGGTATCATGCCTTCGGTGGGGTCAACGAGAGATGATTCAGATGTAGCTGTTACATTCTCGTAATGTTCGATATATCTTTGCAAGGCATCCTTGCGGCGATTGAAGAGTAGATCTTCGCAGAGTTCTTTTTCCTCAGCAGGGATGTCTGCATAGGCGGTGACGTGGGCAGGGTTGATGATCGCCATGTCCATGCCAGCCTGTACACAGTGATAGAGCATGACCGAATTCAAGGGCGGGCGGGCTTGTGGAGCAAAGCCAAAGGAAAGATTGCTCACGCCGAGCGAAGCCATCACGCCAGGTAACTCCTTTTTAATAAGACGTATGCCTTCGATGGTTTCAATGGCAGAGTCCACAAATTCTTCATCGCCAGTGGCGAGGGTGAAGGTCAGCGCGTCGTAGACCAGATCTTCGGGCTTGAGTCCATGGTCATTGACGGCAATGTCGTAGATGCGTTTGGCGACTTCAAGTTTTTTCTCACGGGTCTTTGCCATGCCGTTCTCGTCAATCGTCAACACTATGACAGCGGCATTGTGTTCTTTTGCAAGCTTGAAGATCTTATCGGCTTTGTCGCGGCCAGATTCGAGATGTGTCGAATTGATGAGACATCGTCCAGGGGCGGTCTTGAGCGCGACTTCGAGAACATCCAGTTCGGTGGTGTCGATCACAAGCGGAACATCTACGCCCATTTCCAGTTTCTTGACGACCTTGCGCATGAGCTCGGCTTCGTCGGGGCGTTCGGTGACGGCGCAGGAGATGTCGAGGGCGTGCGCGCCGAAGTCCACTTGTTCGCGGGCGATCTCAAGGATCGAGTCGTAATCTTCTTCGAGCAGGAGTCGTTTGAACTTGCGTGAGCCCTGGGCGTTGCAGCGTTCGCCCAGCAGGGTGGGAGGCGGATCTTGACGCATGGATATTGCCGACATGGCAGAGGCAAGTTTGGGCGTAGATTGAGTCGGTTGCTTGGGATGTGGATGATGGTCCAGTTTTTGAATCAGCAGCTTAAGATGTTCAGGCGTCGTGCCGCAGCATCCACCCACGATCGAAACATTATGCTTGGTCACAAACTCATACATATCGTTCGCGTATGGTTCGGGCTCAAGCGGGTAGACAGCCTGCCCGTCCACATTGAGCGGCAGCCCCGCGTTGGGGATGCACGAAACGGGCAGCGTGGCATTTTCGCCAAGGAACTGAATTGGCTGGCGCATGTGTTCGGGACCCGTGGAGCAGTTGAGACCGATGACATCGATGCCCATGCCTTCAAGGATGGCGAGGGATGCGTTGATGTCTGTGCCGAGCAGCATACGACCTGTCGTGTCAAGCGTGACCTGGGCCTGAATCGGCAAATAGCCATTTGTCTCGTCGAAGGCTTTGTGGATGCCAATGATGGCGGCTTTGACTTCGAGAATATCCTGCGATGTTTCGATGAGCAATACATCCACGCCGCCGCGGATCAGACCGACAGCCTGCTCGCGGAATGTTTCGGAGAGTTCGTCAAAGCTGACGTTTGAGAGCTCAGGGTCGTCGGCAGAGGGGAGCTTACCTGTAGGTCCCATCGAGCCAGCGACGAAGCGCGGCTGACCTGTTTTCTCGCCATATTCATCGGCGAGACGGCGCGCGAGTTTTGCGGCGGTTTCGTTGAGTTCGATGATGCGGTCCTGCAGGTCATATTCGACCATGGTGAGAGGGTTGGCGCGGAAGGTGTCTGTCTCGAGTACATCCACACCGACATCTAGAAACGAACGGTGGACTTTTTCCACGGCTTCAGGATACGAGATGACGAGATAATCGTTGCATCCGTTGTATTTTTCGCCGCCGAAATGCTCGGCAGTCAGGTTTTGGTTTTGCAGGCTCGTTCCCATCGCGCCATCGAAAACAAGGACTTTCTTTTCGAGGGCGTCGAGATAACGGCGGTTCGTATATTTGCGTTGGGTCATTAAGTTCTCCAGATTCTTATTTCACGCTAATTTGATAATGAGAAACTTGCCCTTTTGTGCCAAGTGTTCTCAAGTTTTTCATAAAGACAAACTTTTTTTCCGACCGCATGAATTGGCAATTGATTACCATATTCTTCATAAAGCTCTTTTTCAACTCTATCTATATCTTTTGCCCTTGCTAAGGTCACATGCAGTATTGGTTCTGAAATAAACGGCTCAAGTTCTGGGTATTTACTTTGAATTGCCTGACCTAATGCTTGAAAAGGTTCGGATGGCTTTACAGTTAAGTATAAGACACCAATATCTGAAAATCGTCCTGTGCTTTTCAAGGTGAATGCGAATTGTTCGAAAGATGCAAATATATTCGTCAACTCTTCAAGCATTTGCTCATTCACAAAATCCATTTCTTTGAATGGCGAATACACGGTTACATGTGGCGGTTTTTTGCCGCTGGCGTGGAAATGTGTTTCTCGCGGAATGGTTGAAGGAAATAAGCTTCTTCGACTGGAATGGATAATGCAGTAAATTTTTCTCTCATGTTACTTCACATCTGGCGGAAGTGTCGCCTTCCCAGCAGGGGACATCCTGCCTTCGGCGATCATTTTACGTGCGCGATCCTTGTTCTTATTCGTCCAGTTCGATTTCGGTTTTCGTGGCGAGAACCTGGTGGCGAAGCGCTCCGAATCCATGCCTTTCTCCATGCTGTCGATCCAACCGAAACAGATGGCTTCCTCGACCGCCTCCACATAGTCAATGGATGGCTTCTTCGTGGCTTTTTTATACCGAACCAGCCAGATCTCTTTCTTGGTCTGATGATTTTCTATGAACCATTTGTGAAGGTCATCGCGGTTGGTCACGTAAATTGTTTCTCCTATTTGCATAATAAAATCGCCTCTCTTATGAGAGGCGACATTCAATATGAAGTCATCTCTCATCTCTCAGACTATTGTCCGCCGAAGTTGGCACCGTGTTCCACTTGGAATGGTTGCCGAAGCGTCGCAGGGTCGGTCCCTCAGCTTCTCTGGATGAGTCAATCCGTAAGTTGTTTGCGAGTTATATCATGGTGAATGTGCGCTGTCAAACAAATATTACTTGACAGTCACTCACTTCAATTGTAGACTCACGAATAAGGAAAAACTTAATCGTAATGAAAAAAGTTCAATCCATTAGTTCCTTTGGGATGATCAAACTTTTGGCGGATTCCCGCCGCATGGACATTCTGCGCCTGTTGATGTCATCTCCCGCCACGCTCACGCAACTCGCACGGACCATGAAGCAGTCTCCCGCGTGGATACGTCATCATACGCTAACGCTTGAATCGGCAGGCTTGATCGAAGTCAGTGAGATCCGCAAGACGGGTAAAGTGACCGAAAAATTCTATCGTGCCAAAGCGGACGCGTTGTTCCTGCAAGAAATAATTCTTCCCAAAACGAAAAAGCCTGCCGTCATCTTTTCAGGCAGTCACGACCTTGCCCTTGAGGGGATTGCAGAAAATCTTGAAAAGCATGTCACATTGCTAAACATGCCTGTCGGCTCACTCGATGGATTGGTTAATCTCCGTCAGGGATTATGCCAGATCAGCGGCACACATCTGTTGGATGTAACAGGGGAGTACAACACGCCGTATGTCCGCCACCTCTTCCCCGACCGTGATGTGGAAGTGATCACACTGGCATACCGCACACAAGGACTGATGCTTGCAAGTGGAAATCCCAAAGGCATCAAGAAGACCGCTGACATTGCCGATCCCCAAGTCAGTTTTGTAAATCGCAATGCGGGATCGGGAACACGTCTCTGGTTCGACGCTGAATTGAAAAGACTCAAAATTCAAACAGAGAAAATCATTGGTTACGACAAAGTGGTCAAGACTCATTCTGAAGCCGCAACCATGATTTCAGAAAAAAAAGCCGATGTTTCTCTTGGCTTGCAGGCTGCGGCATACCAACACGGGCTTGACTTCATTCCTTTATTTGAAGAACGCTACGACCTGGTCTTGCCACGTGAAAATGAAAAGACACTCGCGCCCCTGCTAGATTATTTACAGACCGCAAATTTCCGCGCTGAACTCAATACACTGACCGGATACAACACGTCCCACAGTGGCGAGCAAATATCATTTTAGGAGAAAAAAATGAAATCTCGTTTTACATTTGTTAGCTTATTTATCGTTCTCATATTGGCCATTGGAGCCTGTGCGCCAGCAGCAACCGAAGCACCCGCCAACCCAACCCTGATCCTTGCAACCACCACGTCCACGTTGGATTCGGGTTTGCTTGATGTGTTGATCCCGATGTTTGAAACGGAATCAGGTTTTACGGTCCAGACTGTGGCGGTGGGGACGGGGCAGGCGTTGAAGATGGGCGAAGAAGGCAATGCGGATGTGTTGCTGGTCCATGCGCCGAAGTCCGAAGAGGAGTTTATGGCAGGTGGATTTGGCAAAGACCGCGCACCTGTCATGCACAATGACTTCGTCATTGTTGGTCCCGCCAGTGATCCAGCGGGAATAAATGGGCTGGCTGCCGCCTCTGAAGCCTTGAAGAAAATCTTCGATTCTGGGTCAACTTTTATTTCTCGCGGCGACGACTCAGGCACACACAAAAAAGAGTTGAGCCTGTGGGAAAGCGCTGAACTCGACCCAGGCGGCCAGGCATGGTATCTTGAAACGGGGCAGGGCATGGGAGCGTCGTTGATCGTCGCTTCGGAAAAAAACGCTTATACACTCACAGATCGCGGAACCTATCTTGCGACACGCCAGAACCTTGAACTTTTCATCCTGCTTGAAGGCGATCCGCCGCTTCTGAATCCATATCATGTTATTACAGTTAATCCTGAGTTGCACGCG
>DATDAG010000163.1:0-8347 GCA_036525495.1 Anaerolineales bacterium | reverse complement strand
GCGAGGCGATGCCTCCGTTCAACTCTTTTTGAAACTTCTTGGTAAGTGTCGATGTGTCAACCACAATGCCTCCTTTCGGTAATATTGATTTGCCAGTATTATTGACTTCATAATAGTACTAAAATGAGCATATGTCAAGGGTAATAATAGACAATACCCCTCCTACTTTGGAGGGGTTTTTGGCAATCGATGAAGATATCAGGGTGAAGGTCGCAGGGCTGGCTGTGGCTTTTCCCGCGCCGTGGCGAAAAATCCGCTGGGAAGTTGGATGGGGGTAAATGCCCCTCCGCTTTGCAGGTCAGAGAAGGGAATGTAATAGAGTTCAATGGATCTACGGTCAAGTCGCTGGTATGCAAACATTATATATGTTCCATCCGGGCTCCAGTGTGCATCACGGTAACAGCACTCGCCATTGATCGGGTTGAGCTTCATCACTTCCCTTGTCTCACTGTTATACAGGTATAGATTCCCAAACCCATCGTTGCGAATCGCGTCGTTCAGCAGGAACAAACTCTTTCCATCCCAATCAAAACTGCCAATTCGTTTGGTGCTCTCTTTGTCAAACTCTATCCGACCGCCGGGGATCGTGTCCGTACGGGAAAGACCAACATTGAAGCAGTTCTTCAGGTCGGTGTTCAAGAGGAATATCTGGTCCGGGTTTACCAGGCGCGTATCAATAACATGGGCGGCAAGCCTGGTTCCATCCTTCGACCAAAGTACCTCGCGGAACGGGAATTGGTTATAGAAGCAGTTTTGCTTGTTTTCCAGGAGGTTGAACCTGGTGGTTACGTTTTTCAGCGTTTCTACATCGAACGGGAGTATGTTCAACGTGCGCTGGATGCTGATCGCAACCAGGTCTCCACTCGGTGAGACGGTAAATCCCTCGAGCAGTTCGGTCTGGCTGTCGAAGCATGAAAGTTGTTGTGTCTGTTTTGTCGCCGCATCCAAAAGGAATGCACAATTGCGCGACATGTACACCAGCCTGTTGCCGGGGATCCATTGCAGGTACGATTTGGGCGAATTCTCCGAGCGCACCTGCACCAATCCGCTTCCATCAATATTCATGAGGTAAATATCATTGCCGGATACCAGCGCGATCTGGTCTGCCCCGCCAGGGATGGTTACGGCAGTTGGCGTGGCTTCCGGCGTGAATGTGGCTGGAAGGGTGGCTGTGGGGGGAATGACGATAATTGTTTCAGTGGAGGGAACAACCATCGGGGACGGAGGCAGGTTCACGGTCGGGGTGGACTCGACAGAAAGGAATGGGATGTTCCCGCCTCCAGCAAACATCCAAAAGAAGGCAAGCAGGAGGCTCAGGCTTCCGACGATCCATAACAGGCTTGAACGGATCGCCGACCAATTGCCGTATCTGTCGAGGAAGGTTGAAGTGCGTGCTTCACCGAATGCCGCTTTGTTGAGCGCACGCGCAAGATCGAGAGTTGTGACATATCGATCCCGTTTATTTTCTGCCAGACAGATATTTATTATCTCTCCCACCTCGGGAGGCAATTCGGGGACTTCATTAAGAATATCCGGGATGGGTTGGGTAGACAGTTTGCTTTTTAGTGTGGATGTTTTCGAGTCGAGCGCGGACTTTTTCCTGCCGGTCAACATTTGATGGATGACTACACCCAGGCTGTATACATCGCTCCTCTCGTCCACGGATTCCTGGTTTGCTTGTTCGGGACTCATATATCCAGGCGTGCCCACCTGACCTTCTGTAACGGATGAGTCGCCAGTTGCGGCTGGTTTGGCAACACCAAAATCAGAGATGTATGGGTTATGATCGAGATCGAAGAGGATGTTATCCGGCTTGATGTCTCGGTGGATAATATGCTGTTTGTGCGCGTGATTGAGAGCCGCTGAGATTCGCCCAATGATATGTGCGGTTTCATCGAGGGGCACCCTGCCCCTGCTGGCGATCATTTTGCTAAGCGATCCACCTGCCATATATCGCATCACAAAATAGGGCTGACCGTTGTGTTCCCCCACATCGTAGACCGGCACAATCGCGGGATGTTCGAGCGACGCGATCATCTTGAGTTCCCGCTTGAAGTGCGCCCTCTGGCTGATCTCGGGCGCCTGCTCGACTGCCAAGACTTTAATAGCCACTTCACGGTTGGCTTCGGTATCGAACGCGCGATAGACAACCGTTGACGGTCCGCTCCCGAGTTTTTCCGTTATCTTATACCTGCCGATAATTTCCGGTAACATCCTTTCTCAAGTATAACGCACCGGTGACCGGGACATCAGGCACGACACACCCCATTTGGTACTGTTCGACCACACCAACTTTCAGGTGTGATCAGCGGTTTCCATCGTGCTCTGGAGGCAGGGATTGCAGATATTCCCTTTTCGCTGCAATACATCCCATTCATTGGGCTGGTCGCAGGGCAGGCTGCGGTTTGTCGCGCGGGCTGAAGAGATCTGGGGGAATGTTGACGGGAGACCAGGATGCGGCATTTTCCAGTTCGCCATAAGGAATGTAATAGAGATAGACCCTGCTTTCAAACTGATTTTGGTAAAGGAATAAAACATACTTTCCATCCGGGCTCCAACGTGCATCCCGATAACAACAGGAACCATTAATGGGATTTATCTTTTTACCTGAATTATTGCTGCTGTCATAAAGATACAGATCACCGAAACCATCGTTGCGGATGAAATCGTTCAGAAGGAATAGATGGCCGCCATCCCAATCAAAACTCGGGATCGTGGTGGAATCAAATGTAAAGTGGTTCGCGGGAAATTTATCGGTTGCTACGAGTATCCTCGATTCGCAATTCTGAAGATCCAATTCAAACAGGTGAATTTGATCCGAGCCAGCCTGCTGTGTATCCACAACAAGCGCGGCAATGCGCTTCCCATCCATGGACCAGCGGACATCCTTGACAGGCAGGGAATAGGAGCAGCTATTTTCCATTCCCGCAAGCAGGAATCGGGTATCTATGTCCTTGAATTGGATTATGTCAAAGGGCACTACGTACAGTGTTCTCGCCACGCTGATCGCAACATATGTACCATCGGGCGATACACGAAAACCCTCCAGTCTTTGTCCCGGTTCAAAACACAGGATATCATGGGAATCTTGGGCGTCAATATCCACGAGATAAGCACAATTGCGGCTGGGTGACACATATACAAGCCACCCATCAGCCGTCCATTGCAAGTTCGATTTATCGATATTCCTGGAATCGACCACAATGGGGTTACTAGCATCCAAATACATGGTCAAAATAAGGTTACTGTCGAAAAGCGCGATCAAATCCGCCCCGCCGTCCGGAGTCGGAACGCTTGTCAGTGCCACCGGTGTTGGCGTTAATTCAACAGTCGGTGTCGGAGAAGGCTGAGGTGTGACTATGGTTTGGGTCGCAGATGGGATAATGACGGTGGTTCTTGTTGGCGTTGGCAATGGCGATGGGACAACTCTTGAACCAGAAAAATAAGCGCCAGCGATTAAAAGTAACAGGATCGATCCCGCGAATATGAAGGCTATTCGCCTGCGCTTTGAAACAGCAAGCCGCTTTCGTTCAAGTATCAGCGCAGAAGGCACTGTCCGTTCAGTTCCAAACGCTGAAACCGAAACAGCTCGAGCAAACTCCAGCACGCTATGATAGCGATCCTCCTTCCTTTTTGCCATCGCAGTTTTTATGACCGTCTCATACCAGGGAGGCAGGCCGGGGTTGGCGTCAAGGATATTCGGGACCGGCTCATTGATGTGCTTGACAAGCACACCCAACGATGTGTCAGCGGTATAAGGCTGCTTACCCGTCAGCATTTGATAGACAAGCACACCCAGTCCGTACACGTCGGAACGATGATCTACTTTTTCGTTTTCGCCACCAGCCTGTTCAGGACTGATATAGGCAGGCGTACCCATGATTCCGCTACCCGTGCCGGAGGATGCAAGTTCGGCCAGTTTCGCCACGCCAAAATCCGAGATATAGGGGTTGCCATTTGCATCGAACAGAATATTGTCGGGTTTGATATCGCGGTGGGTGACGCCCTTTTGATGGGCATAGTCCAATCCCAAGGAAACCTTTTCGATGATCTCGGCGGTTCTTTTCGGCGACAACCTGCCATCCTTTAGCAACTCGGCAAGCGACCCCCCCGCCATATAGCGCATCACAAAAAATAGCTGGCCATCCTGCTCGCCCGAGTCATATACAGGCACAATTGCAGGATGCTCGAGTGAAGAGATCATCGTAATTTCCCGCTTGAAACGCGCACGAAACTCGGGATTGTGCATCATTTCACGCGGCAAGATTTTAATCGCCACTTCGCGATTGGAATTTGGGTCGAGCGCGCGGTAAACGGTCGCCATGCCGCCGCGCCCAATTTCCCCTAAAAGTTGATACCTGCCAGCAGTATCATTGGACATGCATCGGAGTATATCAAATGCATGTCCAATTGAGTTAATTGTCCTGTATCTCAGCCGCCCTGTAAGTGTTCGCCATGAGCATTGCAATGGTCATGGGTCCCACACCGCCGGGCACAGGTGTAATGAAACCGGCAACTTCCTTCGCTTCATCGAAGTTAACGTCGCCCACCAGTTTCTGGCGCGGCTTGCCGGTCTTCTCACTGATAAGCGGCGTGCCGTCTTCATTAAGTAACGGGACGCCGTTGATGCCCACGTCAATGACAGCCGCTCCGGGCTTGATCCAGTCGCCGCGCACCATTTGGGCGCGACCGATCGCCGCGATGATGATATCGGCATCTTTCATGACAGCCGGAATATCCTTCGTGCGAGAGTGGACAACGGTCACTGTGGCGTTTTCCTTGATGAGCAACAATGCGGCGGGCATGCCCACAATGTTGGAACGTCCCAACACCACCGCGTTCGCGCCCGAGATCTTCACACCAGCCTCCTTGAGGAGGTAGATACAACCATACGGTGTGCATGGAACGAACAACGGCTCGCGTCCCTTTTGCGCCAGACGACCAAGGTTGATCGGTGAGAACCCGTCCACATCCTTTTCGATACTGATGAGTTGCAGAACCCGCTCTTCGTCCAAATGATCCGGCAGGGGCAGTTGCACAAGGATGCCGTTCACCTTCGGGTCGGCATTCAATTCCTTGATAAGTTTTTCCAGGTCTTCCTGTGTAATATCCGCGGGGACGGGGTGATGAAAGGATGTCATCCCCAATTCGGCGCAAGCCTTCTGCTTCATTTTGACGTACGTCGCTGAGTCGATTCGGTCTCCCACCAAGACTGTCGCCAACCCTGGCTGGGACTTCCCCTCCGCGATCCGTTTGGCAACTTTCTCCTTCACTTCATCGCGCACCTTTTGCGCAATGGCGGTTCCATCAATGAGTTGAGCGGTCATGCATAATCTCCTTTTTGGGTGCAACGCGCGCGGCACCCGGTTATTTAGAATCATCCACATTGTGGTGGACCTTGCTTTATCAGAGGAAAACTGCCCGTTTGACGTCATGCGCCCTCGGACATTAGAATTTTACAACCCCCCGCATTTTTCACAAAGTGACACTTATCCCTAACTCCAGATTACGCTTTTCCATTCCCTGAGAGATTTACCCCCTTCGGTAAAATTTATTTCTTTTTCTTCCTGGATGTCTTTTTCTTTTTCGGGGAGCCGGTCTTTTTGACAGTGGAAGAGATCTTCTTCACCATATCACTGCCTGCCACTGATTTATAAGTCTCAGAAGACACCTTCGATGCCACTGCGATCACATCCTTCACATTGCTTGATAACTTCGAAAGATAGTAGGAAGCCTTCTCGGCAGCCGCATCCACTTTTTGTTTCCTTGCCTGTTCAGTAAGACTGACCGGTTTATCCTTCCGCTGCGCCTTCTTGCGTCTTTCTGTTACTGCCGCCAAGCGTTGATAAAACGACTCTGCCGGCAATTTTCCCCCGCGTACATCCTCGTACTGGATTGTCTGAAGTGCAAGGAATAATTCCGTATCTTCCAATAAAAGCGGAAAGATGGGCTTGCCCATGCCTTTGGCAGTTACCAATTCATCCGGCACCCATTTTGATTTTTTAGCGTTGCGCGACATAATCAGAATGTAGGCATCACAGGTTTTGATCTGTTCCAGCAGACGGTTCTGCCAGTGGGTGCCTGCTCCCAAGCCCTCCACATCCACCCAGGGGTTGAATCCTTCACGTTTAAGCGCAGAGATCAGTTTCTCAGCGTACACAAGGTCTTTCTTGCTGTATGAAATAAAAATATGTCCCACAAGACACCTGCCTCGGATTTTAAGATGTGGATTGCTTCTCTTTTAATTTTACATTACTAATGCCATTTTACAAAGTATGATTATAGCCTCTGGACGCGCCAAAGTATGCAATGGATTTTGACGAGCGGAGCCTAATCCGCCTGCTCAACCACCGAATAGGATTAATATTGCTCACAAAACCTGACATCGCTGACAAACTCATCATTTCCCGCTTACAGGATGAATACAATCTACACTTCTCCACCTTGACCTTCCTCCCCCTCGGCGCGGACATGGGCACGGCCGTCTATTGCATCAAAGCAGGAAAAACCTCTTTATCGAATGAAGGCGCAACCGTGATCAGCCTGTAAGATAAAGATATCGCACTCTGGGAACTGTACACACGCTCTCAGTTTGAATCCGATATTCAGCACTATGTGACGGATGTGGAAAAGGTCTTGCTTGACACTATTGCCAAGTCAGGGTTGGATGTGGATGAGATCGATGCGGTCGTGAAGACAGGCGGTTCGTCGAATATTCCGCTGTTCACAGGGATGCTGGCGAGACTCTTTGGCGCGGAGAAGGTAAAGGAATCGAGTTCGTTCAGCAGCGTGGTCGCGGGGTTGGCAATCAAGGCAACATCGTAGATGTTTTCGATTTCTTCTTATGTTGCAAACATCCCAATACCGATTTTGGGCTGAACGCAATTAGAAAGTTTCAACAGATTGAAAGCCTAACTATATTGCATTACTAGGCGGCAATATTTTTCCTAACCTTACTGAGATAATTTCAGAATACACCAGATATTGCTGAGGTAATCAAGCTTAATCCAGCAGTAAGTTGCCCCTCATCAGTTTTATTAAGTAGTAGCATACCCAAACCAACCACTACAAAGATAAGAGCTGCCACCATCATAGCTTGTGAGCAGTTACGAATTATGTAATGCTCACAAAACCTGACATCACTGACGATCTCCATATTTCTCGTTTTCCGAATGTGTACAGTTCCATGCAAATTCATGAAATCCATACTTGAAGCCTTTGCCTGTATTTTTAACTTATCGCCTCCCTAAAACTCCTCGCAAATTCTCTCGCTGTCTCAGCGGGAGTTTCACTTCCTCCGATTGTCCTCACACAAGCTGTTCCAACAATGGCGCCATCCGCCATCTTTCCAACTTCCCTGGCTTGTTCGGGGGTGCCGATTCCAAATCCCACACACACAGGTGCGGATGTGTGCTCACGTACCTGTGCAATCAACTCACCCAATCCTTCTGCCAAAGATTTGCGTTCACCTGTGATACCTGTTACTGAGACGAGATAGATAAATCCCCTCGAGTTACGGGCGATCATTTCCATGCGTTCAGGAGATGAGGTCGGCGCAAGCATTGGAATCAACGGCATTTCACCTGCCACATCTAAAAATTCCTTCGCCTCCTCCGCTGGCAGATCAGGGATGATGAACCCGTCCACGCCTGAGTCTTTCGCATCACGGACAAATTTCTCCAGTCCATACGCCAGCATGGGATTGTAATAACCCATCAATATCAATGGGATGTCCACGCCACGTGTCCGCAATTCCTTCACGGCTTCAAGTGACTTCTTGACCGTGATTCCCTTTTCCAAAGCGATCTGTGTCGCGTGTTGAATCACTGGTCCATCCGCAAGCGGATCGGAGAAGGATAGCCCCACTTCGATCAAGTCCGCACCATTTTTGGCGAGTGCTTCGATCACATAAATGGATGTGTCCAGATCAGGGTAGCCCAACGGGAAGTAGGGCATGAAGATCGGTTTGTTTTTGAAGGCGTTTTCGATTCGGTTCATTCTATTCATCCATAATCCGTTGGTTGAGTAGGCGGTGTTCGTCCGCCGTATCGAAACCAACAAGTTTCAAAAGTAATTTCAGTAAATCACGGATTTGATTGACAAAAGGGGCAACTTTGGTAAAAGGTTAGGTACCAACCAAAACCGAACCAAAGGAGCCCCCTCACATGATACACCCATATGAACTAAAAGCCAAAGATGTTCATGCTTATACAGCCAGCGTTCTCAAAGAATATCTACCCATCGAAGCGAATGGATATAGTTGAGGCCTGGACATAAATCTTATGCGGCTTTGAGCAGAGCCTTGAAGCCGACCCGCAAGTCCAGGTTGTGCAGATGGCAATAGAGG
>DATDAG010000162.1:0-3208 GCA_036525495.1 Anaerolineales bacterium | reverse complement strand
GCTATGGCTAAATCTGAAGAAGTGTCTGAAACTTTAGATGATGGGGAGGCTTCCAATGACTGATACACCACAAGCTTCCACAACCAAAAAATATACGCGCTTCGATATCGTCCAACGAGTCCAACATCTCATTTTTCTGATCTCTTTCACGTTGCTGGGCATTACGGGATTGCCGCAGAAGTATCCGCTTTCACCGGTCAGTGTGGGATATTTTGATATGATCGGCGGTATCGAAATCTCGAGGCTGATCCACCACACATCCGCGATCGTGATGATGATCGTCAGCGTTTTCCATGCTCTTGAAATTTTGTATCGCCTGCTCGTTCTCAGACAACCCATCAGCATGATCCCCTGGATTGACGATGCCAAACATGTGTTACATGACGTCCAATACTATCTTGGGCGTAAAAAACACAAGGCATACTACGGGCGTTATTCCTATGCCGAAAAAATGGAGTACCTGGCGCTTATCTGGGGAACCATCGTGATGGGTTTGACCGGTTTCATGATGTGGAACCCGATCTCCACCCTCCGCTTCCTGCCGGGTGAAGCGGTCCCTGCCGCAAAAGCCGCGCATGGCGGGGAGGCTGTGTTGGCTGTACTTGCGATCATCCTCTGGCACTTCTATCATGTGCATATCAAGATGTTCAATAAGAGCATGTTTACTGGCACGCTTACCCGCGAAGAAATGGAGCACGAGCATCCGGCAGAACTGGCAATGATCGAATCCGGCGATCACCACGAGCCGATCCCCGCATCTGTCATCAAAAAGCGCCAAAGGATCTACACGCCCATTGCCATCGCGATCCTGGCTGTGTTCAGTTACGGGTTTTACTTCTTTGTCGATTATGAAACCACTGCCATCACCGATCCAATATTGGGTGAAACTGCTGATGTCTTTCTAAGACAAACCGCGACTCCGACTTTGACTCCCGTCCCCACCTTGACCTCCACCCCGACCCTCCCTCCGACGGAAACCCCGCTTCCAACGGCAACGACAGTTGCATTAGCCTCCGAGGAACCTTCTGCCACCCCCGAAACAGCAATCGCAGACGGACCCACATGGGATGGGCAGGTTGGTCCGCTCTTCGCTGATAAATGCACAACCTGTCATGGATCGTTGGCATCCGGCGGCTTGACTCTTACCACCTATGCAGATGCCTTGAACGGCGGCGCAGGTGGACCTCTCTTTATTGCCGGGGATGCCACCAACAGCATTATCATCACCAAGTTTGAAAGCGGCACACATACATATGCAGAATTAACGTCCGAAGAACTCGCCCTGGTTGCCGAATGGATCAATGGCGGAGGACTGGAAAAATAGCAGGTTTTTTAGAGAATAAAATAACTTAACGGCGCAACCGCAAGGGGGTATACTGAAATTACAGGTCGCGCGTGGACATCATAACGGTCTACTTCTTCTACGGTCTATCCTTCTTCAGCATGGGGTTAGCCGTACTGTTGGAGGTAGACCGTTCTTCTGAACTGGACTTTGCGCGCGCCCTGCGTTCACTGGCGGGTTTTGGCTTGATTCACGGGGGGCATGAGTGGGTCGAAATGTTCCTGCTTATCCACCCCACCTTACAGGAATCATCCTTATATCAATTTATCGGTCCCGGGCGAGTGGCGCTCCTTGCTGTTTCTTTTATGTTCCTGATCTCATTTGGCGCACGATTGATCGCCGGACCGCACCGCAAAAGGTTGTCCGGGCAAATGATTGGAGTCATTACAGGCATTTGGGCTGTTGGCCTGGTCTGGCTTTTCCTGACAGAACCAACCGGCTCAGGGCTTGTGGCTATGGATGTGTACACCCGTTATTCTCTGGCGATTCCCGGGGCGGCGCTCACGGCATGGGGATTGATCTTACAGCGGCAAAAGTTCTTGCAGGCGGGTATGAAAGGGTATGGAAGGGATGTTGTAACAGCGGCTGTCGCTTTTGGCATGTATGGTGCCATTGGTCAACTCTTTGCCTCTCCAAGTAATGTCTTTCCATCCTCCTTTCTGAATTCAGATGTTTTCCTGGGGTGGTTTGGGTTTCCGATCCAGTTGTTCCGTTCGGTTATGGCTTGTATCGCGGCAGTTGGGATTATCAGTTCCCTGCGGGCGTTCGAGGAGGAGACGCGGCGGCAGATTAATAGTTTGAATCAGGCACAGCGTTCGGAGCATGAACGGTTGAGTGAATTACGCGATGAGTTGCTTCATCGCACCGTCCGCGCGCAGGAGTTGGAACGGCGGCGCATTGCGCAGGAACTCCACGATGAATTGGGTCAGACCCTCACTGCGCTTGGCATGGGTTTGAGCGCCATTTCGAGCAACGCGTCGAAGCCGCAAAAGATGAGCAGGCAGGCGCGTCAATTGCAGGGCGTTGTGAACGAGGGTATTTCGAGCCTGCAAAACCTGGTGAGCGGTCTTCATCCGCCGCAACTGGATGACTTCGGTCTGCTCCCAACCCTGCGCTGGTATGTTGATGGGGTGAAGGAAAGGTTTGGGTTGGGGGTGACCGTTTCAAGCCGGGGAGAAGAGGCGGACCTGCCCATGGATGTCCGCACGGTATTATTCCGCGTTCTCCAGGAGAGTCTCACGAATATCATTCGTCACGCAAGGACAGAAAAGGCGGATGTGCTCGTGGTCTTTGATGAAAACGAAGTGTGTATCCGTGTGGAGGATTCCGGATGCGGTTTTGATGTGGATGCCACGTTTCATGATACTGGACATCCATGTTGGGGTTTGTTGGGGATGATCGAGCGCGCCACATTGATCGGTGGTGAGTGTCAGATTGTGTCTGAACCTGGTGTGGGGACAATTGTTGAGGTTGTAGTACCGCTCAAGGAGAAGGAAGATGGCGAGGATTCGTCTGTTGTTGGTGGATGATCATGAGGTGGTCCGAGGGGGGCTACGGATGTTGCTGGAAAATGAGGCAGACCTGAACATTGTGGGGGAGGCAAGCACAGGTAAAGAGGCGCTGGAATTGGTCGAGACGCTCAAGCCAGATGTTATGATTATGGACATTACCCTGCCCGATATTTCCGGTATTGACGCCACGCGGCAAATCAAGGAGGCTCATCCTGAAGTTGCCGTTGTCGCGCTGACCATCCATGAAGACCAACAGTATTTCTTTAAAATGCTTCAGGTGGGCGCTTCTGGATATGTGCCCAAACGCGCCGCCCCGGACGACCTGATTACTGCCATCCGCGCCACACACCGCGGG
>DATDAG010000161.1:0-4385 GCA_036525495.1 Anaerolineales bacterium | reverse complement strand
CTTGGGAACAGCTGAGTAGTATTTTGGAAGATTTTCCATATTTAGTTAACTCCTATATCAAAGGTTTTATAAAAACTCGAACACCTAATTAGGTAATCAGCCGCCAATTTACCATCTAAGAAATTAGAGATTGTCTATGATAAAGTGAAGATCAATCCCGGTGAACCACCCCTTTTTTCCAGGCATATACAGCCGCCTGAGTCCGATCGGTCAGGTGCAATTTATTAAGAATATTACTGACATGCCCTTTTGCAGTATGCAGGCTGATCGTTAAATGTTCGGTTATTTCACTGTTGCTTAATCCATCTGCGATTAACTTGAGCACTTCAATTTCCCGGGTGGTCAGAATGGTAAAGGGATTATCCTCGTCTTTCATCCTTCCATGAACTTCTTGAAGTACACGCGCCGCCACGCGAGGATGCAGCCAGGGTTCGTTCAAGGCTGCCTTCCTTATCACATCAGCCAACTCTTCCATGTCGACATCCTTCAAGGTGTATGAGAGCGCTCCCGCTTGCAGCGCGGGAAAGATATGTTCGTCTTCGTGGTAGGATGTCAAAACCACGACCTGTGAACGCGGACTGATGGTCTTTACCTGACGTGTCGCCTCGACTCCATCCATACCGGGCATGACAAGGTCCATCAGAACAACATCTGGGATATGTTCTTCCACCAACTTGAGCGCAGCAGAACCTGAATCCGCTTCTCCTACGACCGTGAATTCTGCGTGAGCTTCCAGAAAAGCACGCACACCCTGACGCACGATCGCATGATCATCAACCAATAATATAGTAATAGGGTTATCCATCCAGGCTTTTCTCCTCTCCACCTAATGATTCGTTGATCGGTATGACAAAAGTGATGATGGTTCCTTCACCAGGTATGCTTTTAATGGTTAGTCTTCCTCCCATTAATTGGGTGCGTTCTTTTATTGAGCGCAATCCAAACCCAGGGTATTTATCATCCTGGTCAAAGCCGATCCCGTTGTCAGTGATCGTGCAGGATATATTTTGTTTGTCATAGACCAATCTGATATCTGCATGACTTGCATCACTGTGACGGGCAATATTGGATAATGTTTCTTGAACGATTCTGAATACCGTTTGTTCAATGTTCAGATGCAATGTCTGTTCGCCCTGGACATGAACATCCAATTCGATCAGATTTTGCCGGGACCAGTCTTCTGCATATTGTTTCAACGCCGTGACCAATCCTTCGCCTCCAAGTGCCACGGGACGAAGTTCCTGGATCAGGTTGGTCAATTCTTTTCGTAATCCGAGGATGAGTTGTTCAGCTTCTTCAATGTGAGTTTGGGCAGCTTCAGGGCTTTCCTTTAACAGTTTGCTTGCGGCACTTGCCTGGGCTGCGGCAGCAAAAGCCTGCTGCTTGACACTATCATGCAGATCGCGTGCGAGTCGATTCCGTTCGTTGACCACGGCCAGCTCCAGTTGTGTATCGACCGAAATTTGAAGCTTCTGTGCCATATTGTTTAGGCGGGCTGCCAATTGCCCAATCTCATCCCCTGATTCATCTTTTACTAATTGAGTGAAATCACCCTGACTCCAGGCAAGTATCCCTTCCGAGAGCCGGTCGAGCCTTGTAGTCAGCCCACGAGCGGAAATTGATCCGTAAATCGTTCCTGCGATTCCAGCAATAAAGGTAAAGACAAGAAAGCTGATCCCCATGATTGGAATGATGCTGTTGAGCGTAGACTGGATCGTTGGAAATTCGCCAATGCCGACCAGAGCGCCCAGCACTTTTTCGTGTGTCTCGTCCCAAATAGGGAAGGCTATTATCACACTCTCATCAGGTCCGTGGAGAGTGTATAGATTATCCACGTTCTCATCCCCTTCAAGTGCAGCCTGGAGGGGCGCGGCCAATCCTGGAAGAGCTTGCGTATCTATTGGATATCCGATCGAGCCGGTTCCAAATAGATTCTCAGGTTTGCTCCCAAGTAAAACACCATCATGCCCAACAATAAATAATTGATCAGAAGCATTAAAGGTGAGCGGAATGGTTGTATTGCCAGCTGTGGTGCCTATCTGATCCAGCAAGTCGGTGATCTCTGCCTGATTTGGTGGAGTCTGGGAAAGTAAAAAACGCAAGGGAGGTGTGTAAGCGGTGGACACAGCATTGATCAATTCAGCTTGAAGGACGCCGCTGTTGAGCAATACGGCAACAAAGATAGCGGTACCTGCAAGGAGAATCAGTTCCACTGTCAGCAGTGCCCCGACTGTTACCGCAGTGTAGCTCAAGGTTAATTTCCAGCGAAGACGTTGGAAGCGTTTGGTGTAAAAACTGAGTGTGTCCATATCGTTATTATATAGTGAGATGAGAGAAATAATTTTCAATCTAGATCATGGTGGCTTATGATGTCCACCACGACCTAGATTTGTTGATTGTTAATCCATTCAACTTTGCAATCGAACGGCTATCATCTTTCGAGCCACCCAAAAGAACAGCGCGAGAGATGCTGCAAAAACTATCACTGCCGTGATAAAGAGGGGATCGATCCCTGTCACAGCAATTGTCTGTAATTTAAAATCTCCTCCGAGATCCGTCCACCAAAAGGCGAAATTGAATATATCCATGATCGTATGGCCGATAATACTTGGTATCAAGGAGCCTGAGGCATAGGCGAGAATTCCAAACAGCACACCTAATGCAAAGATCTGCAAGAGAACTGGCCCAGCCCATGCCTGATTTAGGTGGTAAACAGTGAACAGTATCGAGACAATCGTGATGCCTGCCACAGGACCATAGCGCTCCTCCAGGGGAACTTGCATGTATCCGCGAAAACCAGTCTCCTCACAAATACCTGCCACTAACGAGGCCATGATGATGAGTATCCAAGCCTCCCAGACTGGTAGAGCATCGAGACCGTAATCAGCGGAAGCTTCGGCAGGAATCTCAAATAGACGCAAGGTCAAGACAACGGTCGATTGGGATACAGCCACATAGAGGAACGCGCCCGCTAGACCCCATTTCCAGACATCCGCAGATAACTTTATCGCACGAAAATTTTTGCTTCTTGCCTCTGCCGTGGATCTTGGCCACCAGCTTCCATTGAAGTACTTCCAGTAGAACCAAAGGTAGCCGCCCATCGCGATGACAGACCAGGGCGCTGGTATCACGGCTAGACACAAAAGCCAGACCTCTGTGCCAGCAATAGTGACGAAAAACCCAGAAACTATGGCGCGGATAAGGACAGGGATGCGCTGCCAAATGTTTGCAAGACCTGAAATCTGCGGTTGGGTGGATTTGTCTAATGTTGTCATGATAATTAATCCTTTTACTATTGGTTGTTATAGCGTTGATCAAATCAGCTTTGCGGTCGAACAGCCTTGACCTTAAGCAGACCCCAAATGACTAGGGCAATGAATGCCGCGAATATTAGCGACCACACGACGAAGTAAGCATCTAAGACGATTGCGCCGAATGCGAACCTTGACGATAGCACAATTGCTCCGAGGGAAACTTCGTTTCCCAAAGCGACAGCGCCGAGTGCAACGATACCGATTGCGATGCCGGCCAGAGAAACTATGCCCAAACCAAATCCGGCCAGTGTGACGATGCCAAAGGCCACAGCGCCTATCGAAACAATTCCAATGGCAATATTTCCTATGGCTACTACACCTTTTGCTACCAGCGGCTGACCTGCTTCGGGATGCGTGCCTAAATTAATGTGAATTAATGGCCAACCGTTAATTTCCTTTTTGGAACGATATTCGAAATTGGCGAGTTGGTTTAGGGTTTTCATGATAATTACTCCTTTTCAATAGTTGATTTGTTATGTGCCTAGGATAAGGCAGAGTAATCAAAAACACATGAGTCGGGAGATGGATTTTATATGGCTCTGTAGACGGGGTATTACTGAGCGTCGCATAATTTGCTAAACTTTTTGGTCATGTTATAACTTGGGCATGCCCAAGAGAAAAACGCACTCAACGAACTGGAAAGAACAGCGTCGCCTTCACGCATTGGAACTGAAACACAGAGGCTGGAAGCAAAAGGATATTGCGATTGGGTTGAATGTTGGCAAAAGTGCAGTGAGCCAGTGGCTAACAGTAGCCAATGAGCAGGGCCAAAAAGGCTTGTATGCGCGTCCCCATACGGGTAGACCGCCTGAACTCACGGATGTAGAAAAAGGATTGATACCTGACTTTCTCTCGCACGGTGCAGAAGCATATGGTTTTCGCGGTGACGTGTGGACGTGCGCAAGAGTTGGAAAGGTGATTGAAATAGAATTTGGTGTTTCATACCATAAAGGACATATTGCACGCTTGCTCAAGGAATTGAAATGGGTGTGTTTCAAATGAGTTGAAAGTCTGGTATCAATAAAGTAGGTTCGAGAAACCACTTTGGAGAAAACCATGACTTCCAACTCA
>DATDAG010000160.1:0-9442 GCA_036525495.1 Anaerolineales bacterium | reverse complement strand
TGTTCGAAGCGTTCGTGCCAGGTTTCGGGCAGGTCACGGATCGAGAGACTCCCTTCGAGCATTTGCAATTCAAGTTCGAAGCGCAGCATCACGTGCAGGTTATACGTGACTTCGTCGGCATCCGTGCGGATGAGCGACTTCTCGACTTTGTTGATCGCGGCATGGAACGTATCGAGTGAGACATCCTTGAGTTGTTCGGGGAATTTCGCCTGGAGTTTGGGATACATGAACTCCCAAAAGCCGCGGCTTCGTCCAACGATGTTTTCCCAAAGCCTTGACTGCGATTCATGCACACCCGCGCTTGTTCCGCCTCCGAGGGGCATTCCCTCATACGACATGTCGATACCCTGCTCATACATGGCGTGACCTGCCTCATGCATGTTGCTGAACAGACAATCGCCGAAATCGTTCTCCTTGACGCGCGTGGTGATGCGCACATCGCCGAGCGAGAACTTTGTCATGAACGGATGGTGGGTCTTGTCAATACGACCGCGTTCGAAATCGTAACCGAGTTGCTTGACCACTTCCGCGCCGAACGCAAGTTGGTCCGCTTCAGGATAGTGCTTATGCAGGACGGAATCGTCGGTGGGAGTCTGTTCGGTGATGGCACGCACAAGGGGAACAAGGTTGTCGCGCAGATCCGAGAACAACGAGCGCACACTGGATGCCTTCATGCCGTAATCGGCGAAGTCGATCAGCGGATCGGCGATATGTTCATAGCCGGGGAAGTAATCCGCGAGTTTGCGGCTGAAATCGAGGGTCTTTTCAAGACCGTTCCGCACCTTGCTGAAATCATTGGCGGGACGTGCCTCCGTCCATGTCTGGTAGGCTCCTGCCGCGTGCTCGTTCAACTCACCGATGAACTTGGGCGGCACTTTGAGGGCGCGTTCGTATTCGCGGCGCGTGACGCGGATCAGGCTGGCATCGTCGGAATCATAGGGCAGGCTTTCTTCATACGGATGCAAATCATCGAGCAGTTTGCCGATCTTCTTGTCGATGAATTTTTCCTGCGCCATCTGCGCCAGCCGCGCGGACTGGCGTCCGCGTGCCTGGGCTCCGCCGGGCGGCATGTAGGTGGATTGATCCCAGCCCAGCAGGGCGTTGATGTGATTGAGGTCGCCCACTTCGAGCAGGAGAGATTTGAGTTGCTGTAGTTTCTTTTCGGGTTTTGCCATGATTGCTCCTTTACACGGGGATGATTGATTTTATTGTATCAGGAGTTGAAAGGAAGAAATCCCTCGTAGGAACTGGAAATAAAAAGGTCACGCGTTCCCACGTGACCCGTGATTTGAGGGGATTCTTCCGATCAGCCGCGCAGCATGAACACGATGGTCAACAAGCCGATCCCAATGACATAGAACAAAGGGAAGATGTAACGGCTGGCCTTGTCAATTTTCCATGCACGTTCCTTTTTATCCTGCTTGTTATAGTCGCTGACCAGGATGCTTTGGAAGATGGTAAGCACCATGACAACAAACGAAAGGGTAATGTAGGAGTCCATCAGGGTGATGTATGGCACCTTGGGCAGGTTTCCTGTTGCAATAAATTGATATGCCACAACAGTGAGGACACCCGTAAAGCCGACACCCAATCTGCTGGAGAGTCCTTCGTCATCCATCCAAAAGACGGCGAAACACATGATGACGAGGATGATGAGCGGAAATAGTACTTTCCAAATGTAGAACCCGAATTGTCGTGTAACGTTAATGGTCATGCGGAATTCAGAGAAGGGGTTGCGGTCACCCACCTCTATAACGTCTTCGATGCGGGTTTCCAGGCTGTCGGTGCGCCATTCGGGAATCTCGTATTCATCACTGAACCCGACGAGGTGTTTATGGAGTTGCAGGTATCTCTCGTCCCATGCGAACGATTCGATCTCGATCTCGAGGGTTTGTTTGTCGAATGGGAATTTATAGAGGTCATATTTCGCTTCAAGAATGACGGTGAACTTTTCGCGATATTCGACCGTTCCGTTCTCATGGATGATCAGTTCCTCGTTGGCAATATCGCGTCCCTCCACTTCGTTCACAAAAGTGACATCGGGCCACCAGATGGAATTCAGTTTTTCCTGCGCGTGCTCTTCGAGGAAAATCTCGAATGCGCCTTGTCCCTGATCCACATACTTCAGGCGCGGGTCGCACCAGACAAGGTCCATGCGACCTTCGACGGTGAAGGTATTGGCGATTTCGTTGACCTCAGGAATCTCCTCGATATAAAGGCCCATATCCGCCAGGACGGGTCCATCCGCGTTGGGTGAAATGGCAAAATGTTCTTCACTCCCTGGCTTCTCGGGTATAAGCGGAACATTGTATGTCTGGTTATCGCAGGATGCGACCGATTCGCGGGCTTGTTCCTGTGGATAGGGTATTTCTGTGCCATCTGCACGAACAGCAGGTGAGTGGGTAAAGGCGGCAAAGCTTACTGCGACAACAAGTAAAAGCATGGAACGAAATAATAGTGTGGAGGTGTTTTTCATTTCTGGACTCCTGTTTTTTGTAAATGGGCGTACAAACTGGATATAGAGAAAACACGGAGCAACCAATTTGGTTGCTCCGCGCGCCCTGTGAGCCTGAATACTATCCCAACTGTGCCTTCAACTTCTCTGCCGTTTCCTTGTACCCTGCCAGCTTGTCGCGCTCCTTTTGGACAACGGCAGCAGGAGCCTTGTTGGCGAAATCACTGCTGAGGAGTTTTTCGAGCCGCTCGATATGTGACTCGGCCTCCTTGAGTTCCTTTTCAAGGCGAGCCTTTTCCTCAGCGAGATCCACCATGCCAGCCAATGGGATGTGGATTTCAACCGAGCCGACTACAAGTGTCGCAGAATCTTTTGGCTTATCGCTTAAAGATTCGAGGATGGAGAGTTGAGAGAAGTCAAGCCCCGCCAACCACGCAAAAACAGACGATTGACTTGTGAGCAAATCAAGTTTAGCACCTGCCGAAATGCTCGCGGCGATCTTCTTCGACGGAGCCAGGCCTTTCTCAGAACGCAGGTTGCGAATGGAACGCACGATCTCCTGGATCAACTCGAAATCGGCGGTCCTGGTCTCCTCCCAGTCTTCAGGTTCGCGCGGTTCCGGGAATTTGGCAACGATCAACGCTTCGGGCCAGTCTTGAGCGATGCTTGAAATTTGAGACTCGCGTAACGCATTATGCAAGTGTCCCCAGATCTCTTCGGTTACGAACGGTGTGAAGGGATGCAGCAAACGCAATGACATGTCGAACACGCGCGCCAAGGTCGCTACGGTCTGCTTCGTGGCCTCATCGTTCTTCATCTGTTCTTTCGCGATTTCCACATACCAGTCGGCAAAGTCGTTCCAGAGAAAGTCGTATATCTGCTGACCAGCCTGCCCATATTGGAAGTTCTGGAAATGCCGTTCGACATCACGGACAAGTTGTTGCATTTTCGCCCAGATCCAAGAGTCAGCCAAAGTCCAGTTATCAGTGTTCAGCAATCGGTCATCAGTACCTGACACTTGGAACGTGGTACTTGAGACCGCGTTTATCACAAACCTCCCCACATTCCACAACTTATTCGCAAAGTTGCGATTGGACTCCGTCTTCTTGGGACCGACATTCGTATCGTTGCCAGGGGTCGAACCAACCAACATCGTGAAGCGGAGCGCGTCCGTGCCGTACTCATCCATGAGCAACAGCGGATCGACCACATTGCCAAGTGTTTTGGATATCTTGCGCCCGATCTCATCGCGCACCAGACCATGCAGGTATACAGTATGGAAGGGAACTTCATTCGTAAATTCCATGCCCATCATGATCATACGCGCCACCCAGAAGAACAGGATATCGTACCCTGTTTCCAAGTAGGAGGTGGGGTAGAAATATTTCAGGTCGGGCGTTTCCTCGGGCCAGCCAAGAGTCGAGAAGGGCCACAACCCGGAGGAGAACCAGGTATCCAACACATCTTCATCTTGTATCAGTTCGATTGAGCCGCAATGGGCGCATTCGCTTGGGTCTTCACGCGTCACGGTCATATGCCCATCCGGGCAATACCACACAGGGATGCGATGCCCCCACCACAACTGACGGCTGATGCACCAGTCCTTGATGTTTTCCATCCAGTTGTAATAGGTCTTCTCGAATCGTTCGGGGACGATCTTGATGCGGCCGTCCTTCACTGCTTCGAGCGCTTGTTTCGCCAGAGGTTCGATGGTCACAAACCATTGCTCGGAGATCATCGGCTCGACGATCTCCCCGCCGCGCTGTGAACGCGGGATGGTCGTTCGATACGGTTCTGTCTTGATAACGAGACCGGCTTCCTTCATGTCTGCCCACATGTTCTTGCGCGCTTCGAATCGATCCTGACCCTGGTATTTGCCTCCATTTTCATTGACCTTTGCCTCCCGATCAAGCACGGAAATGATGGGCAGGTTATGGCGATGCGCGATGTCATAGTCGTTCGGGTCGTGCCCGGGCGTGATCTTGAGCGCGCCGGTGCCAAATTCCATGCTGACATATTCGTCAGCGATCACAGGGATCTCGCGCCCGAGGATCGGCACGATAACGGTTTTTCCAATGAACCTTTTGTAGCGTTCATCCTCAGGGTGAACCGCAACAGCCGTATCGCCGAGGATCGTTTCCGGGCGGATGGTTGCCACGGGGATGTATTCGGAATCCCGAAGCTCTGCTTCGGAAATGCCAGAAGTAGAACTTCTGGATTCCGGTTTTAATTTGTACTTGAAGTAATACATCGTTGCGTCTTCTTCCTCGTATTCCACTTCGAGGTCAGAGACGGCGGTCTTGAGCCCCGGCGACCAGTTGATCAGGCGCGGACCGCGGTAGATCAGTCCCTTTTCATAAAGGCGGACAAATGCCTCTCGGACTGCCCGGCTCAGCCCATCGTCCAGAGTGAAGCGTTCACGGGACCAGTCACATGAAGCGCCGAGGCGCCGTATCTGGTTCGTGATGATGCCGCCGTATTTGCGCTTCCACTCCCAAGTGCGTTCGATGAATTTTTCGCGTCCCATTTCTTCGCGCGTCACTTCTTCGTTCTTGAGAATATCGCGTTCCACCATGAGTTGTGTGGCGATACCGGCGTGATCGGAGCCGGGGATCCATAAGGTGGAATACCCCTTCATGCGGTGGTAGCGGACCATGAGGTCTTCGACGCTGACGAACATGGAGTGACCGATGTGCAGTTCACCTGTCACGTTGGGCGGCGGGATGGCGATGACGAACGTCTCGATGTTCGGGTCGAAGTCTGCGTTACTCGGGTCGTTGTGCGGTTTGAAGAATCCGCCTGTTTCCCACATCGCATAGATACGCGGTTCAGTGGATTTGAAATCGTAGGTTTTGGGTAGCTCTTGTTTGGTCATTCTTTCTCCTTTGGGCGAGGCGAATTCATTCCGCCGGTGCCCACTCCGGTCTCTAGAGAGATCAGATTATGCCTTGGTGTAACCTACCCAGCGAAGGTCTTCCATGTTTTCACGGATACCCAAGGTTTCATATAACTCGCCGGTGTGTTGTTGAATATGCCGTATGTTGATGAACTGTAACTCCAGTTTATTGACCGGATACCAGTGGAAGCCTGATTCTGCCTCCAAATTCGTAACCGGGATGCGTTCCTTAACTTGATCCTCGGCAAAAGCCAGGTATTCAAGCACTTCCTCCTTGGTGAATGGCTCATCCCCATCCGGGTCGTGATGCTTTTCCCATTCCACAAAATCCTTTTCGGCATTCTGCAGATACAAATGGACGAAGAAAACGACATGATGCGCCTTGCTCCAGATTCTGAATTTTTCATCCTTGTCGTACCACACGGTCTCCGGACATCTTTCGATGACCTGCCTGAGCATGGCAAGCGCCGCCAGATATTGCGATTGGATGACCTGTTTTATGTTCATTCACGCTCCTCATATCATTGCGAGCGGAGCGAAGCAATCTCATACTTTCAGGTTACTTGAGATTGCTTCGACCCTTCGGGTCTCGCAATGACATAACTTAAAATAAAGACGCCTCGTCCAACAAGAGGACGAAGCGCCAGCTCCGCGGTACCACCTCAATTCGTTGATTGACTCAACGCACTCTGTGACTGACGTGTTCATCAGTCTTTGCTGTAACGGGCAATCCCGTGCCGGTCTACTGCTTGGTGTCACGTTGTAAACGTGACCTACAAATTTCTTCGGCAACTTCATCAGACGACTTCGGCAACTTTCTGCTGTGGAAGCTTCCAGCTCGGGTCTCGATATGCCTCTTCAGGCTTCTCGACCACCAACTTCCTTCTCTATCAGCGTGAGGGTCGCGTACTACTTCTGAATGGTTGGGATTATACAGAGTCAGGCAGGGAGAGTCAAGTTTAAAAATCGCGCCGAGGCTGGGGGCACGCCCCCCAGACCCCCCTCAGAGATTCAGAGCCCAGAGCCCCAGAGTTCCGAGTGACCAGAGTTCAGAGTTAGAGAGAAGCTGGGGAGACCACTAAACGAAAACCGAAGTTGTTGACCCTGAGGAGGGATTGTAGGAGTCACGGAGCGCACAGCGCACGTACCTTGAGGTATCGTAGAACGAGCCGCCGCGGAAAACACGCGAGCCGCTTCCCTTCAAATCTTCGCGTCCATCTCCCGCCTGATATGGGTAATCCTTTAAAAGGCTTTGTGTCCACTCCCAGACATTACCTGCCATATCCCCCGCGCCATACGGGCTGTCACCTGCGGGTGAATAAGCGCCTACCGGAGTAGTGCCACCTCTACCACCTTCTGTTGAATTGCATTTTTTCGGGTCGAATTCATTGCCCCAGGGCCACTCGTTGCCATATTCGCCGCGGGCGGCTTTCTCCCACTCAGCTTCGGTAGGCAGCCTGAAAATATATCCATCAGGCATGTTGATGTCCTTGATCTGGTTGAGCCATTCGCAAAATGCCTGCGCATCATGCCATGAGACGTTCACAACAGGGTGATCGAGTTTCTTCTTCCAATCCTTGACCCACTCGTGCTTTTGATTTGTTTCTTCGACAAATTTTGCATACTGCTCATTGGTAACTGGATATCGCCCGATCCAATATTCCTGCCCGATCTCAACCGTGTGCTGTTCCTTCTCATCATTGTCTGCCAGTTTGTTATCCTTGCGTGAGCCCATTAGGAATTTGCCAGCAGGCACATGCACAAAAGAAATATCCGCCCAAACCTGGGTTCCAGCGCGCGATGTAACTCCTTCGCCGCGCATGGCTTTTTCACGCGCAAGTTTTACAGGCTCAGCTTTGGTTTCAGAAAACGCTGATTCCACTTCCAAAGTCGCTTCTTCACGCACTTTCACTTCTTCTTTTGCCTCAACAGGTGGTTCCAGAGCAGGCGGAGCAACCACATACATCAAACGGTTAACCACATCAAGCGTGAAGCGGTCTTTGTGTTCAAGAACGTTCTTCAGAATCTCTCTCATCTGCTGGTTCACATCGTCCTTGAAACTGGCGGCGGCATCTTCATCTCCCCCCGCCATCTTGAAGGCGTTCTCCACCAATCCGTGGCGTAACTGGGAGTCAGGGATACCGTAAACGCGCGTGCGGAATTTTGGCGCGGCGCGCATGAGCACTTCCCAGCGCACGAAATCATCAAAGTCCACGCCGCCAGCCTGCCCGGTGTTCTGCCACATCGCCCAACGCAGGCGGAGATCGTTCAAAAACGTTTTTACCTTGCGAGGGTTGGCTTCTGCACCCGCCGTGATGATGCGCCAGTGTTCCACCAACGCTTCGTCCTCCACGTGTTCGTCCACGTAGGAGTTCATCTCCTCCTCGGGCACGGGCGGCAGGTCGAAGCGCAATTGGATCAACTTTTCGATGTAATCGCCTACATTCTCATCTCTGATGCCCGCCTCGCGATAATGTTTTACGACAGCATCCTGCACGATCCTTGTGTCCGCGCCAAGGACGAAAACGCATCCGTCCTTGTCGAGGAACAGTTTCACCGCTTCGAGCACCTGCACAGCCTTCTCCGGCAGACAGCGGTCGAGGTCGTCAATGAAGACCACAAGCGCGCCCTTCTTTTCATCGATGATCTCGGGATTTCCTTTTCCATGCACCCAGAGCGCCATCAGGTTCTCGAAAGCCTTGTCGAAATAATCGAAGAATGCCGTGTGCGTTTTGAATGGCGATTCTTCCATGTGCTTTTCGGGGTCGAACTTGACCTGCATCTCGGCCCCCAGACCGCCGAACTTGAACTGGAAAGCGTTGATGAACATGGAGATAAAATCGTAGGTCGGTTCGATGTCGTCTTTTCCCAGGAACGCTTTGAACTTATCCTTCAAGTCCCCGTTCTGCATTTCATACAAAATGGAACGTACAAGCGCCACAAGCAGCTCGTCTTCATCGTTGTACTTCCACGCATCGAACCAGACCGTCTTGCACTTGCAGAAATTCCCCGCTTTTTCGTTTTCGTTCGCAAAGGATGGCTTCCCTTTCTCATCCAGTAACTTCTTCACGCGTTGAAGCAGGGTTGTTTTACCCGAGCCCCATTTTCCGCTCACGCCGATGGTCAATGGCGTGCGGGTCTCCGGATCCGCGATCAGGCGCGCCAGCGTGATGGCAAACTCGTCGAAGTGGAATCGGGCAATGTCTGTATCGCGCAAAGGCGAATCAGAAAGTAGTTTTGGTGTTGCATAGATTTTCTTGTTATTCTCAGCCATGGAAGCCCCTCGCTTTGCTACAGTTGAAATCATTATAGCCGAAATCACCCCACGATTTATCAAAACCAATCCGTCAAAAATGTGTTCCTACTAACATCCCCTCTTTGCCAAAGGAGTTTTATTAATGTTCAATTCAACATCTAATCCGTCCCTGCCGGATCGAACCACACTGATTGCATTCGCCATCTTTACCGTTGTAAGCGGAGGCGCATCCGTTGCGATCCGTTTCACCTATGCGGAACTGCCCCCGTTCTGGGGCGGAGTGATGCGTTTTGTATTCGGCGCTGTCTTCTTTTGGGCGGTTGTACTGCTCCGCAAAATGGAACTGCCGAAGGGCAGGGCATTGACAGGCGCGATCCTGTTCGGTGTGTTCAGCATGGGACTGCCTTTCCTGTTCATTTATTGGGGGCTGGTCAAAACACCGGCAAGTCTGTATCAAACGATCATGGCGCTGGTTCCCTTATTGACCATATTCTTTGCGTTCTTCCACCGGCTTGAGCCGTTCCGTCCGCGCGGATTGTTTGGAGCCATGTTGACAGTCGTGGGGATCGTCATAGCGGTCGGCGGGGCGTCGGGACGCGACCTGTCCATTCCTCACGTGCTGGCAATTATTGGAGGCGCGGCATGTTTTGCCGAGGCGGGGATCATTGCCAAGTCATTTCCACGCAACAACCCCTACGTCACCAATGCGGTTGCAATGCCTGTTGGGGCGTTGATCCTATTCATAGGGTCTGTCATCAGTGGAGAAAAGATCGTGATTCCCAGCCAGTCGCTGACGTGGATCTCTTTTGGCTACATCGTGATCTTCGTGACGATC
>DATDAG010000159.1:0-6582 GCA_036525495.1 Anaerolineales bacterium | reverse complement strand
ACAGTGAGGTTTCTACCCCTCGGGCACTATGTCAGTCGATACACTCCTTCGAAATGACAAGAATCAAAAGGTAAAATCAAGTGACTGTCATCTAGTAGATGACAGTCACTTTCATGTATGAGAGGAACCGTCATGTATATCGTTGTTGTACACAGTTACATCAAGGAAGAACACATTGAAAGATTCAGGGAGATAACGATCCAGAACGCTGAAGCAAGCCGAAAGGAGGACGGATGCGTGCGCTTTGATGTCATCCAACAAGCTGATGATCCGTCACGTTTTACGTTCATTGAAGCATTCAAATCCAAGGAAGACGGTGCGGCGCATTTGGATACAAATCACTTCAAAATATGGCTGGAGGAAGCGCCATCATTGATGATCGAGCCACGGACAAGGATTATTTATCATGATGTCTCACTGACATAAAATATCGGATGGTATAATCGCCGTGCTTTAGAAATCTATAGTAAGGGAAGAATATGAAACTTCACGAATATCAATCTAAAACCATTTTTGCAAAACATGGAATCCCTATCCCCAAAGGACGGGTTGCGGCTACCGCTGATGAGGCAAAACAAATTGCCGAAGAGTTGGGTGGCCGCGTTGTCATTAAATCACAGGTACTGGTCGGCGGACGCGGCAAGGCTGGCGGCGTGAAAGTCGCCAAAAACGCAGACGAAGCGGCTGACCTCGCACAACAAATCCTTGCGATGACGATCAAGGGACTGCCTGTCCGTAAAGTGCTCGTGGATGAAGCCGCCTCGATCGCGACCGAGATCTACTTCTCGATCACGAACGACCGCGCCGCGAAAAAGCCTGTGATGATCGCCTCTGCCGCGGGCGGCGTGGACATCGAAGAGGTCGCCGCGACTGCGCCTGAAAAAATCATCAAGGTTCACATTGACCCGTTGCTTGGCTTGCGAGATTATCAGGCTCGTGACATCGCCGCATCCATTGACCTGCCGCGCGAACTATGGCGCGACTTCAGCAAGATCGCATCTGGTTTATGGCAGGTGTATAAGGAAACCGATGCGGAATTGGCAGAGATCAATCCGCTGGTTATTACGAGCGATAACAAACTGGTCGCGTTGGACGGCAAAATGCTGATCGATGACAGTTCCCTGTTCCGCCACTCAGACCTTGCAGAGATCCGTGACGTGGACGAAGAGGCGCCGGCTGAAACCGAAGCGAGACGATATGGTCTCTCTTTTATAAAACTCGACGGCGATATCGGATGTATGGTCAACGGCGCAGGGCTGGCAATGACCAGCATGGACATCGTCAAGTTGTTCGGCGGCGAACCAGCCAATTTTCTGGATATCGGCGGCGGCGCAGGAGCAGACAAGGTTGCCGCGGCGATGCGCATCATTTTGTCCGACCCTGCTGTCAAAGCCGTACTGTTCAACATCTTCGGCGGCATCACCCGTTGTGACGAAGTCGCAAAGGGCATCCTTGTTGCGATGGATGAGGTGAAACCGAAAGTACCGATGGTTGTCCGTCTCGTTGGGACAAATGCAGAAGAGGGGCGCAAACTGCTCGAGAACGCGAACATGATCACCGCAGAGACACTGGCAGACGCCGCTCAAAAGGCAGTCGCGGCGGCAAAGGGATAGGGAAATACAATGAGCATACTCATCAACAAAGACACCCGCCTTCTCGTGCAAGGCATTACAGGTAATGAAGGGATCTTCCACACCACCCATATGGTTTCCTACGGGACCAACGTTGTTGCCGGCGTGACACCCGGCAAAGGCGGCGAATGGGTTCTCGAAGGGAAGATCCCCGTATTCGATTCGGTCAAACTGGCAGTGGACACCACAGGCGCGAACTGCTCCGTCATCTTTGTCCCTGCCCGCTTCGCACCGGACGCCATGTTCGAAGCCGCCGACGCGGGCATCCCCTTGATCGTTTGCATCACGGAGGGTGTTCCCGTACAAGACATGATGCGCGTGAGAAATTATATTGACCAGAAAGATGTCCGCCTTGTTGGACCGAACTGCCCCGGCATGTTGACGCCCGGCGAAGCAAAAGTCGGCATCATCCCCGGTAACATCGCCATCCCCGGCAACTTGGGTGTGGTATCTCGATCAGGAACGCTTACATACGAAGTACTATATGCGTTGAAACTGGTCGGCATGGGCGCATCCACCTGCGTGGGCATCGGCGGAGACCCGGTCAATGGTACGAATTTCATCGACGTGCTGGAAATGTTCGAACACGATCCTCTAACAGAAAAAGTTGTGCTGATCGGCGAGATCGGCGGAACAGACGAAGACAAAGCCGCTGAATATATTGCAGCGAACATGACCAAGCCTGTCGTATCGTTCATTGCCGGTCAGACCGCCCCTCCCGGAAAACGCATGGGGCACGCCGGCGCAATCATCGAAGGAAGCGCAGGAAGCGCCGCAGACAAGATCAAAGCGCTCGAAAGCGCAGGCGTGAAGGTTGCGAAGCACCCGGAAGAGATTCCGTCGCTCCTAAAGTAATCCCGGTGGTTGAGTAGCCGCGAGTGAAACGAGCGGCGTATCGAAACCACGAAGAAACAAGGTAATATTTATATCAAAATCACTCTTGTCATTTGTGGTTTCGATACGTCGCAGAGAACAAGAGCATGACTACTCAACCACCAGGGTAGACTTAAACACGTAGAGCCGTCCATGTTGGACGGCTCTACGGTTATAATCACTACAGCCCTTTAGGGAATACAATGATTATTTGTGCGAGTCAATATAAGTAACGGCATCGCCTACAGTTGCGATCTTCTGTGCATCGTCATCCGAGATCTCGGCGCCGAACTTATCTTCAAAAGCCATGATAAGCTCCACAAGGTCCAGAGAATCAGCTTCAAGATCCTCGCGGAAGCGGGCTTCCATTGTGATCTTCGCATCATCCGCACCGAGCAGATCCTTGATGATCGCCTTTACATTTTCATACGTGTCAGACATGACAACCTCCTTGTTGGTTTTCGTGGCAATTGTACTCGGTCTAAAAACCATGTCAAGCCACGCTTTGCGATAAGTACTACACACAGGAACACTGCCCCATGTCAAAAGTTGCGCCAATAGATAAGAGAAAAGCAGATCACATTAAAATCAACTTAGAACAGGATGTCCGCTCCGCGTTGACGACCGGCCTTGAGAACTATCACTTCACCCACGAAGCCCTACCCGAACTGGACCTGAACCGCATCGACACAAGCCTGAGCCTGTTCGGCAAAAAATTACAGGCGCCCATCCTGATCAGTTCCATGACCGGCGGGACAGCTGAAGCCGAGACCATCAATCTGCGTCTAGCGGAAGCCGCGCAAGAGACGGGCATCGTCATGGGCGTGGGAAGTCAACGTGCCGCCATTGAACACCCCGAGCAAGCAAAAACATTTCAAGTGCGGAAAGTTGCCCCCGATATATTGCTGTTCGCCAATCTTGGAGCGGTGCAACTTAATTACGGCTACGGCATTGACCAATGCAAGCAAGCCGTGGATATGATCGAAGCCGATGCACTCATCCTTCATTTGAATCCATTACAGGAAGCCGTACAGGATGCAGGTGACACCAACTTCGCAGGCCTTGCAAATAAGATCGAAGAAATGTGCAAGCAAATGGAAGTGCCAGTCATTGCCAAAGAAGTTGGCTGGGGCATCTCGGAAAAGACAGCGAAGCTATTAGCCGATTGCGGCGTAAGTGCAATCGATGTTGCAGGGGCAGGCGGGACAAGTTGGTCACAAGTGGAAATGCACCGTGCGCCCGACAAATTCACGCGCCAACTTGCAGCAACGTTCGTCGGCTGGGGCATTCCAACATCAGATTCGATTTTGATTGTTAAGAGAGTAGTTCCCGATATGACCATCTTCGCCAGTGGCGGACTCAAAGACGGACTCGACATCGCCAAGTGCATCGCCCTCGGCGCAACCCTCGGCGGCATGGCAGGTCAATTCTTGAAAGCTGCGGCGGTTTCAACAGAGAAAGCCGTTGAAATGATGAAGCTGACGAAGAGACAAATCGAAGTGACAATGTTCAATGTGGGCGCTGGTGAGCTGGAAAGTTTGAAGGTTGGAATGTTGGAGAAAAATATATGATTCCTTTTATCAAGAGCAAGTAGAGAATCCCTGAATGAATAAACAAAAATCTCACGCCCAGCGTATGGGTGTAAGAGAAAAAACGGCTGTGAATATATATTAAATCCTGAAAAGGTGTTTTTATGTCTCGAATATATATCCCCTTTTCGTCTAAAATATTTATCTCTTATTCACGTAAAGACATTTTATTTGTTAAACAATTAACTTCAGATCTAGAGGATGCAGGATACATTGTTTGGGATAATACATCAAATCTGAGCAGTGGAGACAGACAGGGAAGCGAGAGGGGAGAGCGAGTTTGCTATCAAGCAATGTGAACGAATAATTGTTGTGTTTTCTCCTGATTCCATAGAATCAGAGTTGGTGGAGCGTGAATTTCTATATGCTGCCAGCCTCAAACGATTAATAATACCCCTAATGTATCAACCCACTAACTTACCAGCACTTTACTCAAACCATAACTGTATCGATGTATACGGAAAAAACTATAAGATAAATTTCAATGCGTTGTTAGATGCATTAGGTTCGCCTGCTGAAATATTTTCTAAATCAAAAGAAGCATTTGGCGCATATAGAAAGGGTCTCAGAGAGGGAAGCACTCTTCCTTTGCTTGAAGTCAAGCTACTTGTTGTTGGACAAGGTTCGGTCGGAAAAACATCTTTAGTAAACTACCACCGCCATAGGCGGTGGCTTTAGTGCCATTACGCCTGGAAGGCGTGCTCTTACTGTACCTTTCTAATCGAACAACTTTCCTTGCACTGCCTCGGCTCGCTTTTCCTGTTTCTCTTGCCATTGAACATACCTGCGGATTTTCTCCTCATCCAGTCCAACCGTACTGACACAGTAGCCGCGCGCCCACAGGTGTCGTCCCCAGTAGCGCTTCGCCAGACTTTCATATTGTTGAAACAATCGTATCGCCAGTTTACCTTTCAGATAGCCCATGAATTCTGACACCGCATACTTCGGCGGTATCTCCACCACCACATGCACCTGGTCTGGTTGGATGTTCAGTTCCAATACCATCCCCTGCTCCTTTTGCCTGCACAGTTGATACACTTGTTGCTTGGCGTATTCGCCTATCGCATCCTTGAAAATCCGATAGCGATACTTCGGACAAAATACAATATGGTACTTGCACTCGTACCGCGAATGTGATAACTTCCTAAATCGTGAGGTCAGGATGGGTATCCTTTGGATTGTTGCACACCTTCCAGGGTGACCCATCATACCCACATTCAATTACTATTCACGGTCGAACCTTTTCACGGGACTCACTGCCTTAGGCAGTGATTTTATTAGCCAATAAATAATCTTGTACATGGTACATTCAATCTGGGAGAGTCAAAAACCGAAGGAATAGCAATTAATCAATGGCAACTTGGAAATACCAGGTCGATTGCCCACAGATTAATGAAAACCAATAAGCTGTTACAACAAAATAAAGCTGCTATTCTTATTAACATCTAGGATTTCGGCGGGCAGGAGATCATGCATGCCACACACCAGTTCTTCCTCACCAAGCGCAGTCTCTACCTGCTGGTGCTGGATGCGCGCCTGACGCGGGAGAAAAACCGTGTCGAGTACTGGCTCAAGATCATCCAATCCTTTGGCGGCGAGTCGCCTGTGCTGATCGTCGGCAACAAGACCGACCAGCACCCGCTCGAAATTGACCACACAGGCTTGGGTAAGAAATATTCGAACATCGTTGGTATCCTTGAGTCCTCCGCCGCCACGGGTGCGGGCATCGAAGCGCTCAAAGCCGAGATCGCAAAACAGGTGGATACTCTGCCACACGTCCGCGATCTGCTGCCTGAGACGTGGTTCACAGTCAAATCCAAACTGGAGGAACTCGGCAGGGATAAAAACTTCATCACGCAGGATAAATATCTCAACCTATGCGGCGCGAACGATGTGGGGGACGAAACCAGCCAGCACACGCTGATCGGCTTCCTGCATGATCTGGGCGTTGTCCTGCATTTTCAAGATGATCCGCGTCTCGAAGCGCTTGGCATTCTCAACCCGCAGTGGGTTACCAACGGCGTATATAAGATCCTCAACTCGCACGAACTCTTTCAAAATCGTGGCACACTCACCCTGCCCATCCTGAACAAAACGCTCAACCCGCCCGAATACCCCAGCAACAAACGCCTGTTCATTGTGGATATGATGAAGAAGTTCGAGTTGTGCTACGACATTGAGCCCGACAAATCCTTCCTCATCCCCGACCTGCTCCCCAAAGACGAACCCTTCACAGGCGAATGGGCCGGCGCGCTGGCGTTCCAATATCACTACAACGTCCTGCCCACCAGCATCATCTCGCGCTTCATCGTCCGCATGAACGCCTTCCTTCACAAGACCGTTTGGCGTTCGGGCATCGTGCTCAAGAACGGAGGGAATACGGCACTAGTCAAAGCGGATACCGAAGAACGCAGGATATACATTTGGGTTGCTGGCGACGAAAACACACGGCGTGATTTCCTGTCCACTATTCGGATGGATTTCGATGC
>DATDAG010000158.1:0-3264 GCA_036525495.1 Anaerolineales bacterium | reverse complement strand
TTCGAGGTCGGTTTCATTTTTGTCGCGGGGATAGAGTTCTATGGGGACATCATAAGCCTGCAATTGTCGCAGGGACACTTTGTCAGTGGAATCCATGTCTCCGATGACGAGGGCAGGCTTGAGATCCAGAGAAGAAGCGTGGCGCGTGCCACCGTCCGCACAGATGATATAGTCATCATCCCGTAGAATGGCGCGGGCTTTTTCGATGTCGGGTAGTTCGCCGTTGGCGAAGATAATGATACGTTGCAAAATATAACATCCTCTCGGCGGAGGATGTTTGGTTGATCATTTGGAATCCCTCCGCCAGTATGACCTGGATCAGGTGATGCGGGTTGAGCGCGGCTCGCTCCTCTCAGTCCCGCATCGCGGGACACCCCGTTCAGTTGTAATTCAGTTATATGACGCGCGGGTTATTTTGTCAATACAAAACGCAGGAGTAAAACTCCTGCATACCAACTCATCGTACGCGGCGCTTCCACTCCTCTTTCATTTGTAATTCACTTGGGCTTGCGCCTGAATCGAGTGCGAGGAAGTCGGTAAGCAGTCGGTTGAACTTGATCGTCTCCTCGATCATGGGGAAATGCCCAGAGCCTTCGAGCACTACCTGGTGCGTGAAAGTAGACGTGGCGGACTCATAAGAAGGAACTGTGATCGCCTGGTCTTTTTCACCATACACCAACAGGCAGGGAACATCTGTGTTGCGGAAATCACCAAACAGGTTATTCGCCTGCAAGCCAACCATCGAAGCCGCGATCGCCTTTGCATCTGCCTTGGGGGCATCAGACAACGCAGTGGATGCCTCCGGCATACGGTTTGACAGCCAATCGGATAGTTCCTGCGGCGAGTTCGTCCGCAGCCTTGAACTGACCGCCTCATAGTTTAACGGACAGTTGACCGCCATCACCCGGTCCACGCTCTGTTTGAAGCGGGTGGCAAACTTCATGCCCACGAGCGCTCCCAACCCATGCCCTACGATCGCGATCTTCCCGATACCCAACTCGTTCAGGAAGGCATCCAGCAATTTCACCTGCTCATCAAGTGTGTATTTCAATTCGTTGTGAGCGGTATCTCCAAAACCCCAAAGATCGAGTGCGTAGGCGCGGAAAGAGGTTGAGGTGACCTGCATGGATGTGATCCAATATTTCCACGAGCCTACCCAGCTGTGCAGGAAGATGACTGGGCGTCCGCGTCCCAGCACCTCGTAATGCACAATGGAGCTTTCAAGAAGAATAGCGCTCAAAAGTTACTTCCCAAATTTTGCAAGAATAGCCTTCACTCGTGTTGTCAATTGATCTGGCGCAAACGGCTTGAGCAGGTACTCCTCCGCGCCCGCCTCCAGACCCTGCTGGATCTCGTTCTCCTGTCCCTTTGCAGAGAGGAACACCACAGGGATATCCTTCAGGTCCGGGTTCGCCTTCAATTCCTTGCAGGCTTCATAGCCGGTCATGCGCGGCATTCGAACATCCATCAAAATGAGGTCAGGGTTGACCCTGGGAGCCATCTCCACCGCCTCCTCCCCATTGGTTGCCGCAAACACTTCATGCCCGGCAAACCGCAGGGTGAAAGCAATCAAATCTCGTATATCCCGTTCATCTTCTGCAATCAGTATCTTAGCCATTCATGCCTCATTTTTTTCATAGATCGGCAGGGTAAAGGAGAATATGCTTCCTTCTCCGGGTACGCCACTGCTTTCCATCCACATACGTCCCCTGTGCATTTCCACGATCTGTTTAACGATGGAAAGGCCCAAACCCGTTCCCGGAGTTGCCAAAACCAGAGGGTGCTCACCCCGGTAGAAACGTTCAAAGATGCGATCCTGATCCTCCCTTGCAATACCCACGCCTGTGTCCTCCACATCTACTTGAACGTAATGTCCACTATCCGGTTGATGGATGTGTACCGTTATCGTGCCACTTTCGGGTGTATAGTGATAGGCGTTAAAGATCAGGTTGCTCAAAACCTGTCGGACGCGTTCCATATCACCATATACCGGCGGCAATTTTCTGGGAGCATCCAGCGAAAGTGCCATCGGTTTGTTCTCTTCCTGTGAACGGCGCAACACATCCTCGATCACATCTTCCGCCAAATTGCGCAAGTCCAGCGCCTGGGGCGAAAGGGTTACGCGGCCCGATTCGATGCGGGAAACATCCAACAGATCGTTCACAAGAATGTTCAGACGTTCCGTGTTGTTCTTGATAATGTTCAAGAAGTGCGCCTGGTTCTCATTCATAGCACCAGCCGCGCCCATGAGAAGCACGTCAGTATAGCCACGGATGGATGTCATCGGTGTGCGGAGTTCGTGACTGACCGTTGCAACAAACTCAGATTTGAGTCTGTCCACCTCGACCTCATGCGTGATGTCACGGAAGATGGACACTGTGCCCAAAAGATCATTTTGCAGGATCACAGGCGCAAGGTGCACCAAAACGATGCGTCCGTTTTGAAGATCCAGTTGTTCTGCAAATGTCTCACCTTTTTGGTATTCGGATGGTGATTCAGACCAGGTGTGAATCGTCTGCATCCACGAACCAGCTGCCTTGCCGAACAGACCGGCGAACACATCAAGAGGCTGTCCGACTACACGACTCGACTCAAGATCAAGGATTTTTTCGGCGGAATTGTTCAGGAAGGTGATGCGGTTGTTCCCGCCGGTAACAAGCACACCGTCTGCCACTGCTTCAAGAATGGCTTGCGAACGGCTGGCATCCTCCTGTTCGCGGCGGAGCATGGAGCCGAGTCTTTCTGCCTGATCGCGGATCAGTTCATAAAGATGCGCGTTGTTAATGGCAACAGAAACCTGCCCGGCAATGGCTTTGACCATACCCAAACGTTCTGCGCTGAAGAAGTTGACCTTTCGATGGAAAACCATGAGAACACCAATGACGTCTTCAGCCACCAGCAGGGGGACCACAATTACGCTTCGATGTTCGCGCGAGGAGGAGGAGGACGTAGTGACCCAACGCGGGTCTTTCAGGAGGTCACCGATCAAAACGGACTCGCGGTTTGCCACTACCCATCCAGCCAACCCTTCCCCAACCTTGAGTTTGAAGCCGCGCCCCTCGCCCGGTTTCTTGTCAGAAAGGTAACCGTAGCCCGCACGGTAATGGAGCATATTGTCATCCGCGCCACGCAACATGATGGTTCCCTGCTCCGCGCCGATGGCATCATTGAGCAGGGCAAGGGTACGGTTCAGAGCGCGATCCAGGTCGAGACTGGAAGACACTTCGGTAAGGATACGCAGAAGCATCTCGGTATTTTGTTGTT
>DATDAG010000157.1:0-2959 GCA_036525495.1 Anaerolineales bacterium | reverse complement strand
GAGAGTGAGGGGTATCCTGATGAATCTGTGGACCATGCACTGCGCTCCGGTGACATGGCACGGGCCAAGGAACTGGTTCTCAAACATGCGACTCCGGTCTTGTATAGAGGCGAGGTTGCCACGGTGCTGCACTGGCTGGATGCGCTACCAGAGGAAATGAAAACAAGCGATCCATCCCTGGCCCTGGGGCTCTGCTGGGCACTGTTTCTCAGTGGAAAAATTCCAGCTATTGCACCGTACCTGGAAGGTGCAGAAGAGGCATATCAGAGGCTTGTAGGACGAGGATCTTTGATCGGAGAGGAAAAGAACTTCTTAGCTTCACAATTGTCGATGATGCGTTCTGTACTGGCTCGCGCCAGGGGAGATCATGCCGGGTCCGTAGCTCATGCTGAGAAGGCCACTCGCCTTGTCCCGCAGGAAATGATGGAGACGATTGGCACCACGTGGAATATGTTGGCCGCGGCACGCGCCGGAGCAGGTGATTTTGACGGTGCCATCGAGGCGTATGGGCACGGAATTAGGCTAACGCGCGCAGAGGGCAACCTGATCGGAGCATATGGATGCATCTATGGACAGGCCATGTTCATGATGCTCAAGGGTCGGTTGAATGATGCTGAGGAGCTTTGCCGTCTAACCATCGATCGAGCCTTAAGTGAAGGTCACGGAGATTTCCCCGCCGCGGGGTGGCTGCATATTGCCATGGCCAGGATCTATCTGGAGCGTTATCGCCTCGACGAAGCGGGAATGTACCTGAGAGATGGGCTGCGAATCTCACTCCCTGGAGGTTTCGGCGAAGCCTGGCGTGCAGGCCGCTACCTTCGTGCACATTTGGCCGCTGCAAACGGTGATCTAGGCGCAGCAGCGAATATCATTCAAGACACCGGGGGAGTTGTGAACGCCATTGATGATCCCTACCTGACCGGTGAACTCAATTGGGAATGGGCCAGGCTGCACCTCAAAGCAGGCGACCTGGATGATGCACGTGGGAAGCTGCAAATTCTGGAAGAAATGAGCGCGGTCACAAAGCACGCCATCCTGCTGAATTGGGAAAGGTGGCTGTCACCCCGCTTGCTGTATGCTGAGAAGCGCTACGAGGAAGCCCTTTCAAAACTGGACAAATCCATCCACGACGTGCGGACTGTGAACAGTAATGGCGAATTGATACGCCTGCTGGTGCTGCAGGCTGCGGTGCTGGACGCGTTGGGAGACCACAAGCCCGCCCGCTCTGCGCTACAAGAGGCTTTAGCTTTGGGCGCAACTGAAGGCTACATCTGGCGGTGGCTGGAAGCAGGTCCGGGAATCGGACCACTGCTGCATGACCTGGACGCCGATGGCGACACGCCTAAGAGTTCCCACCCCTACCAGCATTCCTTGCAGGATGCCTTCCAGATCGCATTTGGGGAACCAGCACGACCCCAGCCGGGAGATATGGTTAACCCGCTCACCCCCCGTGAAATGGAGATCTTACGCCTGATCTGTAAAGGTTATTCTAATCCGGAGATCGCCAGCGAACTGGTAGTCACCATAAACACGATCAAGAAACACACCAGCAACATCTACGGCAAGCTGGGGGTTCGCAGCCGTACCCAGGCGATCGCTCGCGCCCAAGAATTGAACCTGCTCTAATTTCCCCAATCAATTATCTATATACTACCTTTGAGTAATACCCAAATCTAAAGCCGCTTACCGAAGATTACTCAATCGCATGGCGACAAAACCGCCCTGTAAATCTATACTTAGGTCAGTAATGTTACAAGAAAGGAGTTTTTATGAATGCTGATAAATATTTGATCTTACCAGATGGACGAAAACTGGCCTATGCTGAATTTGGCAAACTAGATGGTCATCCTGTACTTTATTGCCATGGTTCCTACTCCACTCGCCTGGAACCGTTGTTAATCGGAGAAGAGGTTTTTCGTCAATATGGTTTGCGTGTCATTGCTGTTGACCGTCCAGGAATGGGAGAATCTGACTTGCATCCAAATCGGGAGTATACAGACTTCACGAAGGATATCGTGTTACTTGCGGATGCTCTGGAGGTAGAGAAATTTTCTGCTCTGGCAATTTCGGGTGGCAGTCCTTATGCCGCGGTATGCGCGGCTAAGATTCCGCAAAGGCTTTCTAAGGTTGTGCTGGTTTCTGGATCATGGCAGATTGACAAAGAAGTAATCAAGGAGATTGGTTTCCCAATGAATTTGATGTGGCAGGTGGCATTACGCATGCCTTTCCTCCTGACATTCGTGGTGAAATTAATGGTCAAATTGATGAGCCAGGATCCCAAAGATGGTTACGACGAAAATTCTCCACCGCCAAATGATTTTATGCCGGCAGTGGATCATGCTGCAATCGCGAATCCTGAGCGGATGGTAGTTTACAAGCAAGCCGTGATGGAATCGGTGAAACAGGGTGTTAAAGGCGCGGCCTGGGATGTTCGTATGAATGTGAGGGATTGGGATTTTGAGCTGGATGAGATCCAGATTCCCATCTTGTTGTTTCATGGCGAATTGGACAAGAATATGCCTTTGGCACGCGTGCAGCGAGTGGCGAATCAATTACACGATGCACAGTTAGTTACTTTTCCGGAAGATGGGCATATCTCGACTTACGCCAACCACTTTGATGAAATCGCAAAAGCGCTTATGCCGGGATAAATGAACAATTAAAAGGAGATCAGATCATGTTTAATACCGAAAAAACCAATTTCGTAAAACAGTACGAGCCCCAAAAGCAGAGCCGTGTGGAATTAAAAAATGGCCGTATTTTAGATGTAATCAACGGCCGATACTTTGATGCAGGAACCAGGATCATCCTTCAGAATGGGACGATTGAAGCAATGCCTGGTCTCAAAGGGGAGTTGAACGGCTTCAAACCAGATTTCTCTATAGACCTGGGCGGTAGGACAGTGATGCCCAGTTTATATAACACTCACTGTCATCTTGCATCGGTTACACCTACAATG
>DATDAG010000156.1:0-5278 GCA_036525495.1 Anaerolineales bacterium | reverse complement strand
AACCCAGAAGGCAATTCTAAGGTCCAGCAAAGAGGCGAAGCCCAGTTTTATCACGTGGAATGAGACTTTGCGGATGGTCGTCCACGAGCATGGGGACAATCTCGGCATCCGCATTTGGGATAACGAGCGACAGGAACGCTTCTCTCTCCCGCCCCTGAAATGGTTCCCGCTCAATAAGCATTTTCGAATCTCTGCGCGATACAAGCGCTACAAAAATTCGCAGGTCATGGACCACCCCGACGCGTTTGGCGAATTGGTCGAAGACCGCATTGATGGGTATGTCACGTTCCGGTTCGAGGGCAAGACGTATAAGCTCGATGCGAGCGAATCCAAATCCGGCAAACTCTTCATCAAGTTCCGCGACGAAACCGGCAAAACAGAATCGTACCCACCGAGCAGATATTATTACACTGAGCCAGTGAAGAATGGTAGGGTGACGATTGACTTCAATTATGCATACAACCCGCCCTGCGCGTTCACGCCGTATGCCTCCTGTATATTTGCCCCACCGCAAAACACACTACCCTTCCGCGTGGAAGCGGGAGAGATGTATCGCGGGTGATTTGCAATAACGACAATCAAGGCGCAATTCTTATAACAAAATTGCAAATCCGGATTCGGTTCCGGAAGGTATAATGACAACATGGCAAATGAAGAATATGTAAACAGCGTACTCAAATGGCGGCAGGAAATGGACACCAACCTGCGCCGCGACAACGGCTGGCTGGCATTGGCTGGTTTGTTCTGGCTTCGCAAAGGCGAGAACATCATCGGGTCCGACAAAGCCTGCGATATCCTGCTCCCCTCGCGCGCGCCAAAGAGACTCGGCACATTCGAGTTCGACGGCAACAACGTCACGCTCAATGTCGAGGCGAACCTGCCGGTCGAGGTCAATGGCATGGCAACAAAGACCGCCCTGCTGGATGCCGACCAGGAGGACGTGCCTAGTTTCATCACCTTCAGTGATATGCGCATGGTTGTCGTGCGACGCTCAAAGGGTGTCGGCATCCGCTTGTGGGATAATACGCGGAAAGAGCGTAAAACATTCCCCCCACGTGAGTGGTATCCTGTCAACGAAAAATTTCGCATTCCGGCCACCTATACTCTTTATGATCAGATGAAGATCGTGAAAATGCCGGACATCCTCGGAGCGATCCAGGATGAACCTATTCATGGACATGTCACCTTCGAGGTCGACGGAAGGAAATTTGAATTGATCGCCAGCGAACTGCCGGACCATCGCTTGTTCATTCAATTCATGGATTTGACCAACGGAGATCCAACCTATCCATCCGGCCGCTATTACTACACGGATTCTTATAGTGAAAATCAGGAGTTCATTCTCGACTTCAACAAAGCCTATAACCTTCATTGCGCGTTTACAGAATTCGCTACCTGCACATTTCCGCCGCAGGAAAACCATTTGAAAGTGCGGATCGAAGCGGGCGAAATCTACCCCGAACACCAGCACAGGCATCATGACTAGAAAAAAGCGACGCTCTCATGCGTCGCTTTCGATTTAACCGCCAGCCAGTGTTATTAAGGCTTCCGGCACCCAAAATGTTCCAAGACCCATAAATCCCATTGCAAGAGAGACAATCAAGATTGCCACGCCGAACCAGATCAGCATGCGGTCTCTCGTTTTGCGTTCCAGCACATCTATCCATGTGCGCGGACCGACCCCAAAGGCGCGCAAATCCATCGCATCGATAATATCTTCGCTCCCAATTATGGCATGGATAACGACCGGCACGAAGATCGGTCCCATCTTGCGGACTTGCTCGACCAGCCCGCCGCTGATTTTTTCGAGTTCGTAGCCGCGCGCCCGCTGGGCATCCACTGTTAATTGGAAGTCGCGGGCAAAGGTCGGGATGAAGCGCATGGTCAGATCCATGGCATAGGCGAATTTGTCGTTGAGCCCAAGTCCTTTGAAGGTGATGCCATACAAAGAAGGATTGAGCGAATAGGGGATCAGGATGGTCATGATCGCCAGACTCCCTATGCGGAAAAACTGGCTGACCGCAAAAAATGCGCGTTCAACCGTGACCTTCAGTGTTGGCGTCCATCCAATAATGGAAAAGGAAGCCTTGAATTCACGGATCGTGTGTTCCACTTCGTAATGTTCTGAACCACCACGGCCTGTCAGGAAGGTCAGAATCGCGAAAAAGAAAACAAACCCAATAATGAAAAAGAAGGCGCGGCGTATCTCTTTCCATTTCACCCCTGAATTAGACAAGGTAAACATGGCGATCGCAAAAAAGAACAATAGGTATCGAACATCCCAGAATGCCAGAGTAGAGACCAGGTAACATCCAAAAAAGGTCAACCAGGCGCGCGGGTCGAACCATTGAATGATGGATTTTCGTTCGCGGTACTTCCAGGCTACTAACATGATTGTCCTTGTAAGACCCTAAAGGTCTTTGAGACCTTTAGGGTCTTATCACGATCGGGTTATCTACCCGATTGTCTCTGCACGGATGCGTACGCGCCAACAAGCAAAGGCACGAGGATCGCGGCAAAGATCAGGTTCGGTCCAGCTGCAGGCAGGAACTGACCTACAATGGTCGCTGCCAATGAAAAGCCGTTAATCCAGATATCAGAGATCGCGGCAAAGAGCAAACCAAGGATGTTGCCCAGCATGCCCCACATTACCGCTGTCGCGACATTCTCATTGGAAGCAAATCCAAACCTGACTGCCAGTACAAGGATGAAGCCGACTACGATGGACAAGCCAGCAAACACTGAAATTGTCGCGTCACCGAAGATGCCATTATCAACATCAAAGAACAACATGTTGGGCATATTGCGGTTCAGGAAGTATAGTAAAGCAGTGAGAACAACCAATGCGCCACTGACATATAGAACAGTGTTCATGCTCTGCTTGCGGTCTTTGAAGAGCATCCAGCAGCCTGCGATAAAACCGATCAAACCGTTTCCAATGCTCCACTGTGGAGACAAGCCAAATCCGGTCAGCGCGTCGCCGAACATATTACCGACTGCGCCTGTGAAGAAACCAACGACGGGACCAAAGGCATAGCCGAAAAACATCGGGATTGCGATGGCTGGACGCAAGGCTACCTGACTGGCAGAGGGCACCACGAACACTGTCCCATTGAACAACCATGAGAACACGGCATACAAAGCCGCGCCAATCGCCATCCACACTACCTGGCGTGTTCCCACTTCCCAAGCGTTGTTCTCCTTGGTAGTGTAATACACTGCGAAGGCGATCAATAGGCCAATAACCACGAACACGAATCGCAGTACCACGGTCGATTGATCAACTGAAAAATTGAAGAGCGCGCCTTCCTGAGCCTCTCCTGTACCCAGGAAGAACATCACCACAGCAAAGAAAACAAGGACGATGCCCAGTGATATAGCAACATTAGTTAAAGACTTATTCATTATCTTCTCCTCGTAGCATGTCATTCCGAGCCTTCGCGAAGCAATCTCATCATTGCGCAGGGCTGCTTCGCGACATACGCTCACAGTGACATTATTAAATATGTGCCAACGCTTCTGCCTTCATAAAACGGCCTGTTGTGCTGAGGCGCTCAAGGTTGAGAGACAGCAACGAGGTCGGGACGAGGCGGTTGGCTATGAGTCGGTCGAAGTCGCGGAGCACATCCTGCGGTTTTCCATCGGCGACGAGGACACCATCGTTCACGATCAACACGCGGTTCGCGTAGATGACTGCCAGGTCAACGTCGTGTGTGATGAACAAGATCGCTTCGAACGAAGGCAGTCCCAAAATCGAATCCATGAAGTTCATGTAATTCTGGTAATCCTGCCCGGCGGTCGGTTCATCCATCACAAGGATGCGCGACTGCATCGCAAGGATCGCCGCAATGCTCACACGCTTCTGCTGGCCAAACGAAAGTGCCAGCGGTGGGTCTTGCTCGTAATCAGAAAGGTTAACAATACTAAGCGCCTCTTTCACCTCCTTTTCGATCTGTTCCTTCGAATGCCCCAAATTCTTCGGACCGAACGACAACTCCTCGCGCACTGTTGGCGCGAACAACATATGGCTAGGGCTTTGAAAAACATACCCCAATGTGCCAGCGATCTGCGCGACACTTGCATCCTTCGTATCACGTCCATTCACCAATACGCGTCCAGATTTTGGTTTGAGCAAACCAATGGCGTGTTTGACGAATGTCGTCTTGCCCGCTCCGTTTGGACCCAGCACCGCGATCACATCGCCGCGTTTGATGTCGAGATTAAGTCCATGCAGGACTTCGACATCTGACTCGTACCCGAATGCGACATCTTCAAAAGTGACCAGCGCTTCTTCCCCGCCTCTGCCTGCCGCGCCAGGAAGAATCTTTATCTCCACTGGGGCATGGTCCTGCTTTGCACGTTCGACGATATCCTCTGCCGACAGTTTCACTTCGCGATAGTTCACTACTTTTGATAACCCCGAAAGATTCCCCAGGTAACGGATTTCACCTTCACTCATAAATAACACACGTTCAGGCTTGATGCGTAGGACATCCTCAACGCGATGTTCGATCATGAGAATGGTCATACCCTGGTCTGCCAGAAAACGTGCAGTATCCAGCGCATCCTGCGCGGAGGCAGGATCAAGGCTTGCCAGCGGTTCATCCAACAGCAAAATGGACGGACGCATCGCAAGCACGCCCGCCAAAGCCACTTTTTGCTTTTCGCCGCCAGAAAGTGTGAACGTCTCCCTTTCGCGCAAATGCAAAATCTTCAAGAATGCGAGCGCTTCGTCGGCGCGTTGGATAATTTCGTCGCGAGGTATGGATAGATTCTCCAAACCAAAGGCGACTTCGTTCAGCACCTTTGTGCCGAGTATCTGGCGTTCCGGGTCTTGCAATACCGTTCCTATTTTTTGGGAGATCTGCGCCAACTTCCAATCTTTGGTGTCTTCTCCAAAGACTTGAACAAATCCTCCCATTTCCCCTTTATAAGAACGCGGCACCAGACCGTTGATACAACGGATGAGGGTCGTCTTGCCGCATCCGCTTGCGCCAGCGATCAAAAGAACCTCACCAGCTTTCGCTTCAAACGTAATATCACGGATCGCCGTGTCCGGGCGGTCTCGGTAACGAAAGGATAGATTCTCTACTACAAGGGGAACGGTGGTCATCAGTAATTATTATCAAGTCATTAAGAAAGAATGTCAAGAACTTTACTTTCCGCTAACTGATCGAGCGGATTAAGGGGCGATGGGCCCCCGAACATGGTAAGCTTGTTTTTGGCAAAACATCCACAAACCATGAGGTGAGCCCATAACCACCATCGATCATACCAT
>DATDAG010000155.1:0-2527 GCA_036525495.1 Anaerolineales bacterium | reverse complement strand
TGCGAAAGCACCTCCCAAAGGAAGAAGCAGCACTCCGTGCCCGGAGGTTAAGTGGCGCTGGGCACCGTTGGGAAGGCACGCTGTCAGGCATGTTTGGGTACTCACTCATACAGCGGTTACGCTGGCTATTCTATCTAACTTTTCCGCCAGCATCATATATGCGTGCTCGCTATGCCATCCAACCGGGGCGGTCGCTTGTTCCTTACTACATTTACCGCTGGTTGGATGCCACAAAAGAGATTTTCAGCGCAGGTTGGCGCCGTTTGCAGCGAACCCGGTAATGAGTAAAAAATTAGCCTCAGGTTTGGAGTTAACTCTCCCCAATTCCGTGCTGCGTGACCTGATGCAGGCGGCTTTGGAGCGAGGTACACTCTTCAGTTTTCGTGCATATGGCTGGAGTATGTCGCCATTCATCCGGCAAGGTGATGTGGTCAGCGTGTATCCTATTCAGGATCGTAAACCGACTGTGGGACAAGTGATTGCTTTCATTCAACCGGGAACTCAGGCTCTGCTCGTCCACCGGGTAGTCCGTATCCAAGGTGCTAAATATCTGATCCAGGGGGACAACATGCCCGGGCTAAATGATGGTTTAGTGCCTGAGGAGAATATTCTGGGATGTGTGACGCATGTGAGGCGCAACGGCAAAAACGCATGGTATGGTCAGGGAATTGCAGGGTACTTTATTGCCTATCTCTCGCGCCTGGGGCTGCTTGCCCTGATCGTAACCTGGTTAAATAGGCTATTTAAACGAAAGTAGGTTGCTGGGAGTATATCTGCTGCCAATTGTGGGAAGCGAAGACAAGTCAATTTTTGGGTGAAAATTAGGGATGGTTCATTTTTTCAGGTAAATAGGGTAACACTTTTTTGCACCTTAATAAAATCCAGCGGAGCCAGATTTGGCTTATGAGAGTTGGTCAAATAGTCAAGCAAGGTGGACAAAGCTGGGACATTATCAAAGCCAGCCCATTCCATCGGGCTTTTTCCTTGCCGTTTGCCGCGTTGAAAGACATGGTGGTTCCAGACCAATTGCAGTAAGGGTAATAGCCATTTTGGCATCCCGCGATGAACCTGCAAATAAGGTCGCAGCCAGCTATGCAGCGATTCTGCCAAACTGGATGAGCGATGGAATAAGGAAAGTGCATTCCAAAAAGCGCAGACGGTATCTTGATACGGGGCAGGCAAAACCTGCTCGAATGATATTCCTAATTCTTTCTGATGTTGCCAGGCCCACAGGATCAGTTTTTCTGTTTCCGGCATCAGGCCTTCACGCCAGAGTGCCAGGGCTTGCTCCAACCATTCGAGGGGCGCAAGCAGATCGTCAAGTTTTTCGGTCAACTGATTGGTAAACTCTCGAACGGTTGCATTGTTGAGTGTCTCCAGCAGTTCGAGCGCGGTCAAAATGGTTCGCCGAGCTTGCAGGGCTGAAGCAATTCTTCCATGTGTGTCGATGGGTTCAAGCGTCTGTCTGATTTCACTGGACAGCCATTCCCAGGCATCCAGTTGCTCAATGGCCTGATCTTCTTGAGCTTCGGCTTCAGGAAGGGCGAGTTTCACTTTGAGCGGCGCGCCCTTGCGGCGTTTGGGCAGATTTTGCTCTTGTTGGGCTTTCCTGGCTCGTTCGGCCATTTCAATCGCCCGGTAAGCACGGTTTTCCAGCCGTTGGCCTACGCGGTGGGCTTCGCGAAGCAAGTGAAACAAGTCCGGGCGCAGCGGGATCGTCAAAGAAACTTCACGTACCCCGGCTTGGATGCCCAAAGCGCCATCACTCGCAACATCCACAAAATGGACACCCTGGCTTTGGACATCCAGAAGAACGCAGCCCCAGGTTGTTTTATCACGATGTTCCTGGGCTGAGAGGCTTAGCACCAGAAAAGAGCGCCCATCCACCAGGGTCAGGCAAGGCTGTTGTCCCTGGAATATCTCATCGGCTTCTGCCAACACTGAAATGGGCAAACGCAAATTCTGTGTGTATTCCAAAGCAGCTGCCCCAATTTTCTGGGCTTTCTGGCTGATGTATCCGGTGGAGCGTTGGATGCCCAAGAGTAAATCCAGCACCCATTTCACCGGGCGAACTGTCCCGGGTATTACGCTCATCAAAATCGCGATTGCACGGTCGACAAACTCGTCATCGACCTCGATCTGGCTCGTGTTGGCCTTGCGCCCTGCTTGTTGAGCTTCCAGGGCCTTCAAAATCGCGGCTTCCGCTTTGGCTTGAATTTCATACAGAAACTTCCGCGACACGCCTTTCTCTCTGGAAAGTTCACTGACCATACCCCAGCGACGATCAGGATCAAGCATCTGCGCTGCCAATTCAAATCGTGTTGACAAAGTCAGGTCGGTAAGATGATAATTTGCCATAGGGATCTCTTTTCTGGATGCGGTTTCTTCGCAAAAACAGCATCATCGAATTTGAGATCCTTGTAAAGTCTTTGGTCATTCCTTTCTTCAATTTGTTACCTAATTGTGAACCATCCCCACTTTTTTGCACCTTAATAAAATCCAGCGGAGCCAGATTTGGCTTATGAGA
>DATDAG010000154.1:0-5344 GCA_036525495.1 Anaerolineales bacterium | reverse complement strand
GGTTTCGAGACCCGATTCTGTCGACCAGGGAGCATGTGGTCAAGGCGTTGGGCATTCGCTGGGTCTGTCTGGCGGTGTTGGTACCCATACCCTGGAGCCAACGTCTCTGGGCACTGCCCTTCATGACCGTCTTGGCTTTAGGAGTGAAAACCAGCATGAAACTCAACAAACAGCATCGTACGATTGTGCAGTGGGCTGCGTTCATGATTGACAAAGTGCGCCGTTGGCAACCGCAACGGGAGATCACCCTGGTGGGCGATGGCAGTTATGCCGCCGTAGCGTTGGTGCAGCTTTGTCAGCGCCTCAAGAAACCGATCCATCTGGTCTCGCGTCTGCGCCTGGATGCCCGTTTGTTCGATTTTCCGGCTCCCCAGCCCAAGAGTAAACGCGGACCCAAACCGAAGAAAGGCGCACACCAGACCCAGCTGTCGCAACGCTTGGAAGATCCGCAAACCCGCTGGAACAAGCTCAAGGTCCTTCTGTATGGCAAGGAACACTTCGTCGAATTCATCAGCGATATATCCCTTTGGCATACACCCGGCCAAGATCCAGTTGCGATCCGCTGGGTGTTGGTACGCTGCCCAGAAGACAGCTTCGAACCGGCTGCTTTCTTCTGCTCCGACGCAAACATTTCTGCCAAACAAATCATTGTCTGGTTCGCTTGGCGTTGGAATATCGAAGTCACCTTCGAAGAATTGCGTGCTTGCCTCGGTTTCGAAACCCAACGGCAGTGGTCTGACTGCGCCATCGAACGCACCACGCCTTGCCTCTTCGGGATCTTCAGCCTGGTGACGATTATGACCAAGATGCTTTACCCAACCGAACTGCCTGTTCGCCAAACCAGTTGGTATAGCAAGAATGAAGCCACCTTTAGCGATGCTTTGGCGGCTGTCCGCAAACACCTGTGGAGCCATTTGAATTACGAAAGGTCGCCCCAAAACCCCGACCTGTTCCTAATTCCGCAAGCTGCCCTCTTTTCCCTTGTGGATTCAGCCTGTTACTCAACCTGAAATGGGCAAAGTCCAGATATCTATTAGGGTTAAGTTCCCTATGTAGGGAAGGATGCGTGTCTTGACCGTCCAGCTGTATGTGACATGAGTGCCTTTGGAACTTGATGACGAAACCGTTTTCAGCCATTCGGCAGAGGAATCTTGCAGTTTGGTCTCCGCCCCTGCAAACGTTAGTCCTTTGTCTATCTGGTTCCTTGTTTCACGGATCCAGGCTAGACCTTCTTGCTTCGTCTTGGCGGTAAAACTCAATCGTCGCCCATCGATAGATACTTGGGCTCGCCATTTGCCATTCGAACGTTGGTAGATACTTCCTTCGTTATGTGAGCGTTTTTTTGCCTTTCCTAAACTCCTTTCATATGTTTAGGAAAGGCGACTCTTCTTACTTTTTCGTTGCTCTGCCAAATTGTTAACGTCCCGATTCCCCACATCTGAATTGGTATCAGTGAGGGAGTTATACACCCAAAAAAGAGTCGAAGCAAGTAGACGATTTTGGTCATTTGTTGTGGACTACTATGGCAGTACCCACCAAATCTATAAGGCTTAGCATGACAGTTTAGGACTTCTTGGCAAGGTTTAAAAGAAGATTTCCAGTATTTGGGCAAGACATCGAAACCAAGTTGCTTGGTTTATTTTTCCATCCATAATTGAAGACCCGTCCGGAGCATCCTGGTAATTCACCCGATCTTCAGGTGATGAATTTCCTTCTGGATACCAGACAGTAAATCTTTGACCATGAGATTTCCAGATAAGCTGCGACTTCTGGTGCCGTGTAGATCTGGCTCCTTAATAAGTGGAATGACCAGTTCATTATTAACTCCTTGTGGGTGTCTAACCATGTGGTATTGTTGCATAGCGAATAAGCTTTCAGCTGTCGATTGACGTCCTCCAACACAAGATTTGAAAACCCTGTTCTATTGTTTGATGACACTTTCGTCTTCAATAGTACTGCCTCAGCGTCGATGGTTTTTTCCAGCTTTGTCTGAGTTGCGATTCACTTATTCATAATAATATCTATGCTTGTAGGGGGGGCCTTTGCACTGAGCATCCTTAGAAATAATAATGTATTCATTCAAGATGTTTAGCAAATCTCAAACCAGAGAGATTGAATGAGCCAAAGCATTTGAAGAGAAATTCGGGATTTATGAGAAGTGAACCGCGTAGTCAGTGGAGACTGCAGCCAACTTTATCCTGATTCATTTCCTTTTCTCATGAACCACGCGCCAATAAGGTCATAAATGTGAGATGCTTTTGGCAGATGTATTAACCTCTTGACTAATGGAGCGATGTCTCTTATGATGTCATATATCACATCACAAGTGAGGTGCTATGACCCGATATGCTCTAAATCTTCCAAACCTCCTGAAACGCGATGCAGAACGATTTGCCAAACAGCAGGGCGTTTCTCTCAACCAATTTATTCTGTGGTCGGTTGCCGAAAAGGTTGGCGGGCTGCTTCAAGGACTGGATGATCCGGATTTCCCCAATGTGACCTACCGTCGCGGTGCGTCTGGTAGTCTCTCACCCGTTCTGCGTGGAACAGGGATTCGAGTCCAGACCATGGTGATTGCAGCTCAGAACAAGCCTGTGCCTGAGATCGCTGATGATTATGATCTGACCGAAGCACAAGTGCAGGAAGCATTGAATTTTTATGAGGCCCACCGCGCCGAAATTGATGCATTCATCCAAGCAGAAGCTGCGTTGGGGCCAGCGGATGAGTAAAAAAAAACTGCATTTGCATCTTGATGCGGATACCTCCAGCAAAGCCCTGTACAAAGCACTGCTCGAACTCGGTCATGATGTGACACGGACCCCTACCGAGTGGATGCCGCTGGACGCCAGTGACGAGCAACAATTGCTTGGCGCGACTGCTCAAGGTCGCGCCATTTTTACGTACAACATTCGTGATTTCATCGCCCTTGGAAAACGTTATCCTCATCATGGAGGAATCATTGTTGCGTTTCAAAAAAGTATGAACTTGAGCGAAACCATCGATGCGCTGGATCGTGTTTTGAAAGGAACCAATGCTGCCGATTGGATCGGTGTGACTCGCTGGCTGAACGATTGGAGGGAATAAGTTTGCGGTCGGTTTGAAACATGGATAGATGAGTTTTGTTTTACATCTGTTCAATCATGATGTTCAAGTTACAAATAAGGATTTCGACGATTGCGTTGCCGGCATCTCGCCTCTATAAAAAGTCTATAGAGGTGTGATGTGAGAACCCCACTTTACCTACGGGGCTACATCGTGAAAGTATAAGTCAGTTAAACAAGTGGTAAACTAGGCGCGCAAAGTGAGATGGCTGATGGCTCAAAATTAACTGTGGCGCCTCTGTATTTGATACTGGATTGGGCTGGGAGAATGAATTAAATGACAATTAAACAAAATTTGGCTTTTGTGATGGAGGGAGATGCCGATCTTCTCCGCATCTGCGAAAGCGCATTGAAGTCTGTCGGCTTTGATGTCGAAGCCTTCATCGATGGGAAATTAGCTTATGAAAGACTGTCAGCGGACCCTGCTCCAAGATTGGTTCTCGTCGATCTGCAACTTCCGAATGTGAGCGGGCACGAGATTACGTGGGAGATGTGGTTCAACTTGGACAGCACTAGCAGTTTGTCGGAGAGATAAATTCTTTTGCTTCCAAAACATGGGTGCTCAGTAAAAAAAGCTGGGATTTCATGCACCTATTGATAAACGTACGAAGTCTCCATTTGTTTTTTTTGGGGGGGGTGGCACTCATATTTCTACGCTGTCATCAGGATATGCAGTCGTTTGAGATTGAAAGCTAGGCAGACCAAACGCCATTCACCCGTAACTTTTTTCAAGCCGCGCAAGGAAAACTGGCGGAAGCCCAGAATTTCCTTGATGATGCCGATCACAGGTTCCACGGTGCATTTTCGCAGGCGATAAATGGCTTGCCCGATTTCCGTCGAGAGTTTGTACGCCATCTTTTCCAGCGGAGTCGCCTCATCAGGTGGTACGGATAAGGTCTTTCCAAGCAGGCTGTTCAGGTCTTTGCGATGGGCTAGGCGCCCGGTAGCAATATAGGGTTCTATGCCGCGTTGTTCAAAAGCCAGGATATTGTGTCCGCTGAAAAAGCCATTGTCCAAGGCAGCGCCGGAAGGCTTGCCCAAGCGAGGCGAGATCGCCTCCAGTGTGGGTTCGGCTTCCCGTTTATCATTGGGATGATTGGATAAAGAAGTGGCAACAATCAGCCTGCTCTCCTGATCTACAGCCGCTTGGACATTGTAGTGCTGGTCAAAGCCATTGTTGGTACTGTTCTTCATAATGCGTGACTCAGGATCTGTGAAATTGTATTGGTCTTTCTCGCCCGCGCGGTCGTTTTCGATGTGTGTGCGCCTTGGCTTCTCGTTCGCGCACTTTTTCATCGTATTCGGCTTTCTCGACTGCATAGCGTTCTTGGGCTCTGGCTGCCAACACGGCTTTCGCTTGTGGAAGATGTTGCAAACGCTCCTGGCGCATGGTAATCTGATCTTGAATTACCATGTCTTCTGGCAACTGGAGGTCACCTTGATCGGCTTGTTCGCCCAATTGCAACAACTCGCCTACTTCGGCTCGTAATTCTGTTTCCAATTGGATCAGCCGCCCATAGCTGACTGCATGGCTCTTCGAGGCATCTGCATGAATCTTGCTCCCATCCAAACTGAGATTGCCCAACTTTAGTTTCCCTGCCAGTTTCGCCAACATCAAGATCTGCACAAACAAATCTTCCAACTCTGCCAGAAATGTTGTCCGAAAGTTGGCAATCGTATCGTGGTCCGGATGCAGTCCGCCACCTGCATAGCGAAACCCCAAGTTTTCGTAGGTCGCCTTTTCCAGCTTGCGTGAACTGAACGTACCTGTGGCATATCCATAAAAGAGCAGTCCCAACAACCCCTCTGGTGCAATCGCTTCACCACCTCGCTCGGCATAGCCAGCATAAATCTTGCTCAAGTCGAGTTGTGAGATAATATCCACAACAAAGCGTGCCAAGTGATCCGCTGGTAGTGCCTCTCCCAGTAGAATTGGCGTACGTAGCGTGGCTTCGTAATCCGGCGTCCTAAATTTTCTGCTCATTCTTTAACTCTACCAGTTTCTTCTCCGACAAACTGCTAGAAAAACTGGATCTTTCCTCGAGTTGCCTGAGTTGGTAGAATGGATCCATCTCTCAAAGTGGAGCATAAAAACAGATGGTTTGGCTCATTCTCAAACATATTTTCACCGCCCTATTTACCTTCATCAATATCAGACGATCATCCGACCAGGAAAAAGACCTGGAGATTCTTATTCTTCGTCAACAACTGTCCATCCTGCAGCGCAAACATAAACATCCCAT
>DATDAG010000153.1:0-3160 GCA_036525495.1 Anaerolineales bacterium | reverse complement strand
GCGACTCGATGACCGCTTCCGCTTGTTGACAGGAGGCGCACGCACCGCCCTGCCGCGTCAACAGACCCTGCGTGCGCTCATTGATTGGTCCTACGACCTGCTAAGCGACCCCGAAAAGGCGTTGTTCCGTCGGCTGGCTGTATTCGTCGGTGGCTGGACTCTTGAAGCGGCAGAATCAGTTTGCAGCAGAGAGGGAGTCGAGTCCTATGAGGTGCTCAACTTGCTGACCCAACTCGTGGACAAATCCCTTGTCATCGTCGAAGAACAGGATGGCACAGTCCGCTATCACCGTCTCGAAACCATCCGTCAATATGCGCGTGAAAAACTTTTCGAAACCAATGAAGCCGCATCCGTCCGAGACGGTCATCTCGATCACTTCATCGAACAGGCAAGACAGTCGGAAAAGAAAATCATAACCATGTGGTTTGGAGATTTTCTACGCGATAAAAGCCGTGAAGATGACAATATCCGATCCGCGCTGTCGTGGGCGATCGACAACCACCCCGTAAAAGCGATGGAATTGGTGACATTAAACCTGACGGTCTGGACATGGTTCCTGCAAGGCTACATCGTCGAGATACGCGATTGGTGCGAGATGATCCTTGCTCGAGTAGACTCCATGTCCCCAGAAGAAATTCAACATGATACGAATTTTCTACGTCTAAAGGCACGGCTGTGGAACAGACTCGCTCAGGCGTTGATGAACTTGGGCGACCACACTGGCAGTCAGTCTGCCGCAGAAAAGAGCGTGGGATTAGCGCGGGAAATAGGCGACGACGAGATTTTGAGCGAAGCGCTTGGCTCGGTTGGGATCGGCGCTTTGTATTCGGGAAACCCGGAATATGCCCAAAAAGTGACCGAAGAAGGTGTCAAGATCAGTGAAAGCAAAAACTATCGATGGGTAAAACTTTGGACGTACAACACCATGATCCATATCGCCAATATAAACGGGGACAAGGCAATGGCGCAGGAATATAAGGATAAGCATGCTGCTGTTTTGCAGGAGGAGGGTGTTTCCGTTGACCCTGCCGAAGATAAGTTGGATCAGAGTGAAAAAGCCTTCCTGAAAGGAGAAATCAAAATATCAACAAGGCTTGCTGAAGAAGCATTTAACATCCTTACTGAGCGCGGCGACAAATACAGACTGGTAAATACTCTTAGCAGCACCGCCCACTTCCTGCGCGAGCATGGCTTATTCGGCAAAGCATTGAATTTCTACCGACGGGCGATCCGCTTGTGGCAGGATCTCGGTCACCGCAGCGCGGTCGCTCATCAACTGGAATGTTTTGGCTTGATCGCAATGGCACAGGAGAAATCGGCACGAGCTGTAAAACTCCTCAGCGCGGCAGATGTCCTGCGAAGAAGCATCGACTCGGTCAGAACGCCTGTCGAACAAAATGAATTTGAGGATGCAAAAACAAACCTGCAGTTAAAGATGGATGATTTCGATAAGAATTGGGGAGAGGGACGGTCCATGACAATGAATGAAGCGATTGAGTTGGCATTGGAAGAGACACAGAAATAACCCCCGCATGCTCGTTCCACAAAAGGCAAAGCGCTATTCGTACTTCAACGCCATCACTGGAATCATCGTGGCAGCGCGCAAGGCGGGATACAGCCCTGAAAGCATCCCGATCAGGGTTGAGAAGACAAGCGCAAACACTGGAAGCCACATTGGTGTATACACGGCAACGCTGGGAGGAGCGCCTCCCTGCTGACCCGCCTGATTGGCAAGATAAACGATCGCCAGCACGTTAATCCCCTGCCCTGCAAGCCAGCCGATGAGCACCCCACCAAGCCCGCCGATGAAGCCGATGCCTGAAGCCTCTCCGAGGAAGATCGCCAGCACATCGCGGTTGGTCGCGCCGACCGCCTTCATCAAACCGATCTCGCGCGTGCGCTCAAGAATGGACATTGCCATCGTGTTTGCAATCCCAATGGCAGCAACCAACAGAGCGATGGCACCTACGCCACCGAAGATGACCTGCAAGATCATGAAGAAATTATTGGTTCGTTGCACATAATCCTGCATGGTAAATGCCTGAAATCCCATCTCCGTAATCTGATCTGTGATGTCAAGCACTTGGTCCACGCTGGTCACTTTCACAATCCCCATGCTGTACCCTTCTTTGTTGTAATTGATACGGCGATTCTGCGACCATTCGTTCAATTCCCTGACCTGGTTAAGCGACATGAACACGGTCCAGTCCGAATCGCTGCGCTCCTCCTTGAGCAGGCCGGTCACCCTCAGACTGACATTTTTGCGCGTTTCATTTCCCTGGTCATCCCACTTCGAAACGATGAACTGGATCTGCTGGTCGTACAGGTCGGGTGGTGGCGGTGGTTCCTGCCCTGGGCGCAGGCGAGGATCAGAGAAATAATTGGCAACCATCGGACCCACCACGATGATCCCACGTCCGAGCGCGGTATCACCCTGCAGCGTTTCCAGACCAAATTCTTTGAGATCATCTGTACCCACACCGATAATATTCAGCCAGCCCTCCAGTTTCTGAAATTTGGCCATCCCGCCTGCCATCATATATTCGCGCGGAATGACCCACTCCACGCCAGGGATGGCGCGCAGATCGTCCAAGGCCATATTGGTGAGCAGTTTCGTCTGCATGGGAACACCTCCTCCCCCGCCGCCACCTGAGCCCATGACCGGGCCTTCACCATACGTCGGGCTGACCTGGATTTGCGTCAAATCGCCTATGCCATACAGTTGTTCGGTGGCATTTCTCTGCAAACCAATAGCCAGCGAGACAAGAATCACAACCGCCGCGGTACCGATGACAACGCCAATGGCAGTCAAAGCAACGCGCGCCTTACGCCGGCTCAAGTTACCGAAAATGAGACGGATCAGGTCAATGAATCGCAAGACTATCCGCCTTTGCCTGGGATGGGCTGGACAGGCACAGATTCACCCATGTCATCATCGCCAGGAGACTGCCAAACAGGCGAGGAACTATCCAGACCAAACAAGCCCTTGATGAAACGGAATATCTTATGCAGGGTCGTCTCTTCCTCTACAAAAAAATCCCCGCCACCTCCGCTCATGGATGGATCGAGTATGGGATCTTCAACGAACGCTTCCATGACCTCCACATCCAAGGTCTTGGTGATCACACGCGGCTGATTGAAATCATCGATGTAATCAATG
>DATDAG010000152.1:0-3287 GCA_036525495.1 Anaerolineales bacterium | reverse complement strand
TGTATGCGCAAGTTATTGGTCATTATCAATGCCATGGTTAGAAAAGGTGAGGCCTGGCGATTTTCTCCTGCTTAATCTGTCGTTACCTTGACTTTTATCACAGTTGCTGCGAGGCGAACTCTGCCGAAGCAATCTCGTTCGCAACCGAGTTGGAGACTGCTTCGTCGCAGAAAACGCCCCTCGCTGTGACGTCCGCGTAGAATTCACTGACTTTGAGAAAGCCATCAGATAGGTCCTTACTGCCCACATATGGCGGTATTTATCTCCATATTGTCCTCACGTTCCACTACGAAAACATACTGTTGATGTAAAATTGATGTAATTCCGACATCGGAAATGACGTCACTCAATGATATCACTCCACATCTTGAAATGTGCAGTGATTTTATGATCTTTTCAGTTCAACGGGAATCGGGGCCAGCAAGTCATCCATCACATTTGCAACTTGTTCTCTCATGCCTGGTGTAACATGACCATAGATACCAAGTGTTGTCGATATGGATGCGTGACCCATGATTTCTTGGACTGCTTTGGGATGTATGCCTTCTTGCAGCATCAGCGTGGCGGCTGTGTGACGCAGATCGTGGAGCCTGACATGATCCAGGCCAAGACTTGCCATTAACCTGCGATGAAATTCGGTTGCGCTACCAGGAGCATATTTTTCGCCATCTGTTCTACAGAATATGAGATTGTTGTAGTTCCACTTTTCGGCGGCAGCAATCTCGAGCTGCTGCAGTTTTTTGTGCCGTTTTAGCTTTTCAATTGCTGTATTGCTAAGTATCAGCGTTCTTGATGCCGCTTTCATGAGTACGCTGTCCCACCATTAGCTCTTGGCTATCCAATGGTTGGTTGACGCAAGCACTTCATCATGCCATCACCTCGATATAGCTATAGGTTGCGTGTTTGCGGCAGCACGACAAGATACGGAGAGACGTGCTATACCATTAGTCTGTAAATGCGCTGGGGATGACTGCAAGATTATTCCCCCATATCACAGTGAATAATCCTGATTATTTCGAACTTTTATGAGGTTGTATTTACGAGTGCTAATCCCCGCTAGTTTGTCTAAAATCAATATATCTGTAGTGAGGTAGATTGCGGCATTGTACTGGCTTCTGCCGCATTTCCGACGTCGGAAATACATTTGCTTAAATTGCTGGGGCAAGACGGGGTCTGGGACGGCCTGGTAGCTTGGGAAAGGCTCCACAGCTATCGGTGTCGACCAATTTCCTAAATTAACCAATCACTTACGTTACAAACACTAATGTCTTGCTGTGGAATATGCCTGCACTTTCCTTCACAGAATAAAGGATGTACCCCCAAAATGAGGCATGATATGTCATTCTTTGACATTTCCAATGTTGGAGAAGGCCTCAAGGCTAACGGTTGGCGTCACCCGCTGGTAGGTGGGACGGGTTGACGCTGCTTTGGCGGAAAATGTTCGGGCACAGAATCAACTCCTTTTAGCGGTACGAATCCCAGCTATCGGGTGCACGCGGGGTTGGGTGGCACTCGCATTATTTATCCGAATATGCTCCCCAGGCCAGACCATCAAACTGCGAAACGAATTCTTCCGATAGGTACTCAATATAATCTTTACGACCTTGAAGATAGTAACCGAAAAATGCTGTGGCGAAATGCTTGATACGCAAAGCGCCATACGTACTCGCTGGAAGAGTATGATCCCAATTAATAAATGATATTAGGTACCGGTCAGGGATTATCAAATGCTCAAAGGTGTATTCAGCTTCGAGTGAATAAGGAGAAACTACATCCTTCGTTCCCCAAATTAAAAGGGTGGGACGATCAACGGAGGCTAGGCCTAGTTCGCCATAGAACCATGAGACCGTCGGCGCCATCGGCATCACTGCTCGAATTCGCTCATCAGTCAAAGGCTGCCAGAGGCCATTATCGCTGCGAGTGATCTCATCGCCCATAAAAGTAACAAATTCATCCCAATTGCTGGCATCCTGACAGTAATAGTCTTTATAGATCAACTGTACCGCTTCTGGTGCCAGGCTAGAAATATTGTCACATTGTGAGAGATAAAACTCCGGATCCACGCGCGCACCACTGACGGCGAGCGCGCCATCGCCACCGTAGGAATACCCCGTTACCCCAACTTGATCTGTATCCATGACCTTTTTCAGCCCATCTGGTGGGTTCTGCGAAATTTGCTCTAAACTGAAGAGAAAATCGCGCGCAACCTGAAAAACATTTTTGCCTCCGTCTTCTAAAGATAGCGAGGATTTCACCACAATCATCACAAATCCATGGGTTGCCAGATGTGACATGAATAAATCTCTGCCTGAATCTTCTTCCGTAAGTATCAAAGGATACGGAGCGTTGCTCATGTCAGGCATGGCATCACGAACAATCGCCTGACCATCGGCATCAGTTTGCTTTAGTGCTGGATACCAAATTAGCAACTTGATCTCTCGGCCATTGCGGCTGTCGTCGATCAGCGTATATTCCAAGTTGCCTGCATAGTATGGGCCTGGTTCTGAAAGGAGAAAAGAAGCTGGTTCCCGGGTATTCTGTGGTGGGATTTTTGTTTCCGTAGTGGAACTACATGCCAACAGTAATAATAACCCTAATCCTACTGTTGTAATTATTCCAAACCTTTGCATGGCCATTCTCCTTTTGAAAATATATGACGGAGTTGACCGATATTTGCTGCGATGGTTCCGCCCAACAAGTGAAACTATTATACGACTTGCTTGTCAATTTGTGCCGCCCAACTCATGATTCGGACGCCTTAGGCACACTAGAACTTATGGGTTGCTAGTGGCCAGTTTTTTAGGTTGCCTAAGATTAAAATAGGCTATAACGATTTAAGGATTGATGTGGCGGTCATAGCTAATGCCGAAGCTCGGTTCAACTCAATAGGTTTATGGAAACCTTTTGAAAGAACTTCCACTCAAAAAACTCCCCCACCCGGTAGACACGCGGTTATATAAGGGTCCAGTGCGACCCTAAAGTGAACGTGGGGGGTATAAACAACTGAATATTCGTTTCCCTCGCTGCCGGTGACCCTATAGGGCACCGGCCGAGCACCTTGGCCTGCCATCCGTGACCATACGCACGGCCTATCACAGCCCGCCTCGGACTCAAACGATTGAGTCTGGGGCGGGCTTTTTTGATTCTATGGCCTGTTGAAGGTCAGAAAGGAGAAACCATGCTCAAAGTCCATATCCTCGACAAGTGCGAGCACTGCCAGGGTCAAGCCTACCTGCCCAGCGGAGAAGGCCAAGACTACAAAGGCCGCAAGTACACCCGCTTCGCCC
>DATDAG010000151.1:0-10735 GCA_036525495.1 Anaerolineales bacterium | reverse complement strand
GCCTCGCATCTGACGGGACGTTCAGAATTTGGTTCAAGAATCCCATTGGGCTGGGAGTGTGAGTGAGGGAGACCAATCCAGCATTGTGGATGGCGGTGATCAGCATGCCCGTAGCAATACCAACCGATTCGTTGACATAATAGTTTTTTACTCTACGTCCATCAGGTAGATCGCTGTGTGTTTTGCCGAAGATGGCTATCAAATACGGGGCAGTTTCAAGGAACGGCTTACGTTCATCTGTACCAAGTGGAGCGAGCGCTTCCAACCATTCTTCGGGTGCGCGGCGATTATAGAAGTCTTTCTCTTCTTCCTCGGCAGCGACGCGGATCTCATGCTTGACCTTTGGGTCGCTGACGACTACAAAGTGCCAGGGCTGCAGATTGGCGCCATTGGGAGCGGTCCCTGCGGTAAGTAAACACTCTTCGATGATCTCGCGCGGAACAGGTCTGTCAGAAAAGTGACGAACGGTGCGCCGTCTCTGCATTTGCTTGCGGAAAGACGTAGCGCGTTCTTTCATTTCCTCAAGCGGATATTCAATATAAGTTGACAGGGGCTGAAAAACTGCTTTTTGCATTATTCTCTCCTTTTGACTTATGGCGAGTATAGCAGAATCAAAGGCTTCAAAGATTTAATCTCCGAAGCCATTCGTATTAAGTGACTGTTGCTGGTTATTTATAAAAGAACTTCAACCAGCCGCCAGACCTGGGCAACGAGGAAAGTGATGGCAAACCCCATAGCAACCGGCGTGAGCGCGGCGATCCAGGTCCATTTTTTGCTGCCGGTCTCTTTGTAGATCGTGTAAATGGTTGTACTGCACGGGTTATGGATCAGACTGAACAGCATCAGATTGACGGCGGTCAGTAAAGTCCAGCCCCCTGCCTGGAAGAGCGCCAGAGTCTGCGCTTCGGATTCGAGCTCGAACATCACGCCTGCACCTGCTCCAACGTCGCTCGCGCCGGTAACTAGGACGGTCAGCATCAAGATGGTGGGAATAACGATCTCATTAGCAGGTATGGCAACGATATATGCCACGAGGATTACGCCGTTGAGCCCGATCAAAAGCCCGACCGGGTTCAGAAAGCTGATTAAGTGTCCGGCGATGCTGACACCGGCGATATTGATATTTGAGGCCAGCCAGATGACTGCGCCTGCCGGTAATGCAAATACAATTGCGCGCCAGAGAACTATCAATGTCCGGTCAATGACGGATGTGTAGATGGTCTGCCAGATGCGCGGCGGACGGTAAGGGGGCAGTTCCAAACTGAAAGTGGATACCTCACCTTTCAGCACCGTGCGCGAGAGCGCCCATGAAACGACAAAAGTCAGCAATACACCCAATACTGCAATTCCTACGACAGCCATCGCAGAGACCAATCCTGCCAGGTGCGCAGGGACCAACCCTCCGATGAAGAGAGAAGCGATCAGTATCTGTGTGGGCCAGCGCCCATTGCAAAGCGCAAAGTTATTGGTCAGAATTGCGATCATTCGTTCGCGTGGACTGTCAATGATGCGTGTAGCAACCACGCCAGCCGCGTTACAGCCAAATCCCATTGTCATGCTTAGCGCTTGTTTGCCGTGTGCGCCTGCCTTGCGGAACATGTTGTCCAGGTTGAACGCCACGCGCGGCAGATACCCAAAATCCTCCAACAGAGTGAATAGTGGGAAGAAGATTGCCATCGGAGGGAGCATCACGCTGATGACCCAGGCGGTGGCAAGGTACATACCGTCAAGCAACAGCCCATCGATCCACCAGGGGATGCCAATGCTTGCGGAAAGGCTTTTCAGGAAGGGGTGAACCGTGTCCAACAAAAGGGTTGCCAGCATGGATGAGGGGACGTTTGCTCCAGAGATCGTGAGCCAGAAGACGATGGTAAGTAGTAGCAGCATCAACGGGAAGCCCCAGATGCGGCTGGTGACCAGTTTGTCGATTGTTCGATCCAGGTCGAAACGAGGTTTCCCTTGAGGGCGTGTGACTGCGCGGTCTGCAATCTGCGCCGCGTCGGTGTATATGGATTCCATCAGTTTTTCGTGGAAGTCCACGCCGATCTCCCAGCGCAGGGATTGGGCGTTCTCGATGATCTCTTCAGGGTTGGTTAATGGATAAGTAGTCATTTGTAAACCTCCGCGATAGGAATGTCACCCTGAGTGAAAGCGAAGGGTCTCTTATGATGATTTGAAGATTCTTCGCTTCACTCAGAATGACACAAATAATCATTGATTCCCTATCACTTGCAATTGAGCGGACCGAGCCTCGATGTTCCCATGTGTCAGATCACCAAGCTCGCCTTTACGGAGCGCCTCCGCGATGCGTTCATCGCCATCGAGCAGGCGCAATGCCACCCAACGCGCATTGGGCAGTTCAGGGAAAGCAGCTCCGATCTGCGATGTCAACTGGTCGACCGCCTTCTTGAGATCAGCGGAAATGTATTTGATGCGGTAGGGCTTGCCGATCACCTCGCCTCGCGCCACCTCGCTGACTGCTTGCAACAGTTCCGAGACTCCCTCTCCCTGGCGGGCAGACATGGGGACGACTGGCACGCCCAGATCTCGGGCGAGGCGTCTTTCGTCAATTTGCAAACCGTGTCGTTTTGCTTCATCCATCAAGTTGAGCGCGACGACGACGCGGTTTGTAATCTCCGAAACCTGCAAGACCAAATTCAAGTTGCGTTCGAGACGGGTCGCATCCACGACCACGATCGTCACATCGGGTTGACCGAACAGAATAAAGTCGCGTGCCACTTCCTCGTCGAGACTGGTGGCAAGCAACGAATACGTTCCAGGCAGGTCGACGAGTTTGTATTTGCGATCGCCGTACTCGAACCCGCCCTCAGCGCGCGTCACTGTTTTGCCGGGCCAATTGCCCGTATGCTGACGAAGACCCGTGAGTGCGTTGAATACTGTGCTTTTGCCCGTGTTGGGATTTCCAGAGAGCGCCACGACAAAATCGAAATTGGTCATATCCACACCCAGTTTTTTGAGCGCCGCAGCATTATGCACCGGGCAGGTTTCGCAGGCTTCGGATGTTGTTTGGGTTGGTGTTGTCATTGTGTCATCTCCTGCTTATTTACAAAGATCAGATCTGCCTGCGTCTTCCGCAGAGCGATCACCGCGTCACGGATGCGATAAGCAGACGGGTCGCCGGACATGCTGTTCATTTCGTTCGAGATCTTTGTTCCGGGCAGAACACCCAAATCCATCAGGCGCCGTCGTTCAGCGCCACGGATGCGGTACGACAGTTGGGCGACTCGAGCAGACTGTCCGGGCTTGAGGCTGGATAGCGCTTCTCCCTTGTCTTCAGCCTGCTTCGCCGTCTCGGACATTTTCGCCACAGCGATATTTCCCGCCACGATCGGCGCAACAACATGCTCATCGCCGTCCGCCCAGAAGCGCACCCGTTTGGACGTTGACTCGATCAACCGCACCACCTGCCCAACATGCAATCCCTCTGCCACGATCTGGGCATAGACAGCCTCAGGCTCGTCTTCAAGGTGAACGATGCGGACGGGTTTGTTCAAATCCAAGCCAGTCAGCAAAGTACGTTCAGGGTAGACCATGTGTCCGCTGGCGGTGGGGATGGGGTCACCGTGCGGGTCGTGGGTGGGGTTGCCGAGGCGCGCGGCAAGTTCGTTGGCTGATTCAGTTGTCAGTGTGTGTTCGTAGCGTTCCGCGCGTTCATGCCAGTCGATTTCGTCATAGCCTGTCTCATCTGCCAGATATCGTTCATACAAGCGATGCGCGCGGATCATCCGCAAGGCATATTCACGTCCTGCTGTGGTCAATCGAATCTCTCCATTCTCGAATGCCAGCAGTTCGTGTGTTTCGAGATTTGTGATGATCTTCGCGACATCATCAGAACTGACCTTGAGCGCTCCCGCAATGCTTTTTACCGAAGGCTTGTCGTTATGGATCTCACACTGATGGATATGTTTGAGTGCGTCCTCCTGGAGGACTTTGGCGGTCAATTTCTGCCCGCGCTGCCATTCCCAAAACCAGCCATGATCGGGGCGAAAGATAAGCCACGCGACGGTGAGGAAAATGATTATCCAGAAAAGGTTCATTTGATGAGGCTCCTTTCGGTAGAAGTCACCTTGAGCGTAGGGTCTCTTTGGCGCGAAACCCACTTTCCCAGAATGACATGGCTGTTACTTGATAAGCAGACCTGTGACCCAAAGCAACATCATGCCCGTAAGCACGCCGCTGAAGACAATCAGAGGCATGGCTTCGCGCGCTGTGTCTTTTTGGATCAGCTTGGCGATCTCGTAAATGACCTGGAAGATCGCGCCTGCGCCGATGGCGAGGAACAACACGGCAAGGAACGGTGACGGCGTAAAACCGCCTATCCACGCGCCGAGGATGGCTGGCGCGCCGCCGATCAGCCCCATGATGGCGAGGTTTTTGATGCTGGGTTTGTCGCGTAACACGGGGGCGATAATGCCAAGTCCTTCAGTGATGTTTTGAATGATAAAGCCGACAACGAGGAAGGTTCCCAGCGCGATCTCGCCGACATTGTATGCCGCGCCGATGGCAAGCCCTTCACCGAGGTTGTGAAAGCCGATGCCTATTGCGATGATGAACGCAACGGATAGACGCCGTTTGGTTTCATCTCCTGATGCCTTTACTTGCTGGCTTGAAATCGCTTCAAGCAGAAGAAAAGTTGCCACTGCGCCTATGCCGATCAGTCCCACACCTTGAAAGGAGGACGGAACTTCGTGGGCAAACTCAAGCGCTTCAGCGAGAGTGTCCAAGCCGAGGAAGATAAGCAAGCCAGCGGTTGCCGCCATGAGGAATGTCATTGTGCGGCGGCCCATTGTCCGCAGGGCGGGGAACCAGAAAATGCCGAGGAAAACGGGAATTACTCCAACGTATAAGCCTATGAGCGTGAAGCCCCAAAATGTTGCCAAATCGGGCTGCGGTGTGACGAATGCAACGGGGATATCGGTCTCGAAAGCAACGGCGTTAGTGGTCATGACCTTCACGCCATATGCCTCTCCATACGACCACGAATAGTTGACGGAGATCGTTGCACGTCCAAGGCGGGGAATGGTTGGGCTTGGATCGACCTTGAAGGGCATGACCGACTCGTTGATGATGACCGTTGCGATGGTCAATTCTTCGGGTCCTGTGTTGCGGACATCGAGCTGTACCACGTTGTAGTCGAGTCTGTGTTTCTCGATATCGAGTGCCTCGACAGGCACAGGCGATTCGAGGTCAAGTCCGCCGCCAGTGGAGAGGAAAAGGGCGATCACTCCAGCGAGGAGAACGATCGGGAGCAGAAGCAGGATAAAGGTCCGAAATGTGAAGCGGTTTGTTTGTTCAGTCATAATGTCACCTCTAAGGAAGAACCTCGAACATACCCATCCAACCAAGTTCGGCAAATTCCGTCACATGCGCATGGAACATGTACATGCCAGGGAACTTGTAACCGAATTCGACGATGCCGCGCTGTGCCTGTCCCTGGATGATCGTATCGGTAAATTCGGCAGGTGTGAGGCTTGTGCCAGTGGGGTAGTAGTTGAAAAATGTTGCGTGAACATGGAACGAGTTAAGCAAATCGAACTCGAGCATGTTGACGAGATAAATGCGAATCTTTTCGCCGACCCTAAACTGGATGGGATGGTTTTGATAATGGAACGGGATGCCGTTGACGGCATAGAAATCGTTCTCGTCATCGAAGTCCACATCGAGACCGTGCTGAACCATGACGAACTCACGGTCAACGGGTGGGCGGCCTTCCTTGGGATCGACAATGAAAGTGCCGTAGAGTCCCTTTGCGATGTGACGTGCCAACGGGAAGATGTGGCAATGATAAAGATGCAAGCCGAACGGATCCGCATCAAATTCGTACGTGAAACTGGCTCCCGGCTCGACGAGTCCGCCTGGTCCCGTGCCTGGTACGCCGTCCATCTCGGCGGGGTGGAAGCCATGAAAGTGCATGGTGTGCGGATGGTCACTGCCGTTCGTGAAATGGATGCGAATGCGATCACCCTCAGTTGCACGGAGGGTGGGGCCTGGGATGCGCCCGTTGTACGTCCATGCGGGGAACTCGAGACCTGGAAGAACCTCGATGTTCTTGTTGACTGCGACGACCTTGTACTCGCGCAGGGTCTGTCCGTTCGGCAGGCTGGATACTTCACCGTAATCGAAGTCGGTCAACAGGTCAGTGGGATTGAAGCCGTTGGCTTCGTGATCCACTTCGCCGACCGTGCCAGGGAGGTCGCCGTGATCTCCCTGCTGCATCACATGGGATGTGTGAGGCGGGCTGTTCGGGGTAGGGTTATGGTCGTTCCTCGGGTTGTCGGGTCTTTTGAACGCGACGAGCCCTGCCGTTCCAATTGCCGCGGCTCCACCCATCTTGAGAAAATCTCTTCTTGACAGTTTTTTATTCATGGTACCTCTTACCTCTATAGTCGGTTCTATAATAATTTTGGCAAATATCTTCCCGTTCGTTTCATGTACTCTTGGTATTCATCTCCAAACTTCTCGACAAGGTTAGCCTCCTCCCTCGGGGTTCGGATCGCCATGACAATAAAAGTCAAGATTCCGAATCCCATGACAATCCATAGATCGGTCATAAGCCCGAATGAAATAAAAAATGTCGTACCGAATGTATATAGTGGATGCCGGATATAGCGGTATGGTCCACTGGTCGAGAGTTGATGTTCCTTGCGCGTGGCGCTGGTAGGCGTGATACCGCTCCCGATGCTGCTGAACAGCCAGTAAATACCAAACGTGCAAAAGACTCCAAGTACAACACCAAGCCAGCGTGCCCATTCTGGTAGACCAAGTTTTGCCCACGCCAGCCACAGCGGATTGATTAGATAGGCAATGGGTGTAAGCCATAAGACCAATCCGCCAATACGAATGACGTACATTAATGCGCTGCCATCCACTTTACGAGAGACGGATTCGCCTGTCTCTTTGTCTGCTTTTCGGCGGAAATAAGATGAAATGCCGGTTCCTGTAAAGAAGATCAGCCCTGCCAAAATACGGAAAATGTTTTCGTTCATGCTTCCTCTTTCATTGCTTTGATGTGTCACGCTGAATGCGCGACCTACTAATTTTCTTCGATAAAAATCTTGCTTGTGATATTCAACCCAAGGACAGATGTTTTCTTCCCGACCTTCACGGTCAGATTGTGATCGAAAGGGGAGTAAGCCTTTACCTCGATCTGCGCGTCAGGGACAAGTCCCAGGCTTTCTAGATGACGGAGCAATTCTGTATCCGCTGCTTTAACACTGATTACAACTCCACTTTGACCTGCCCGCAATGAAGACAGAGGTGTGGATTCATCCACGGGCATTTTCAAGTCTTCGGTGGGTATCAATTCACCATGCGGGTCGCGGGTGGGATGTCCCATCGCGGCGGCGATGCGCCTCTCGAAATCCTCCGAGATCACGTGTTCCAATCTCTCTGCTTCTTCGTGGACTTCATCCCACGAGTAGCCAAGCGTCTGCACCAGCCATGCTTCAAGCAGGCGATGATGTCTTATCACTTCGAGCGCAACACGTCTACCTTCCTTGGTTAATGTCACGCCCTGGTGTTTTTGATACTCCACAAGCGGCGGCTTGGATGAAGCAAGCTTTTGAATCATCCCCGTCACCGACGGCGCGCTGATATTCAACTTCTGAGCGAGTGCGTTCGTGCTGGCGCTCTTGCCGTCTTCGGTCAAATCGTAGATGTGTTTCAGGTAGTCTTGCGTTGAAATCGTGATCTTTTTGATCATGTCATTTCCAAAGTGTGATTGTCGTGAAGGCGAAGAACGCCATGAATGCAATATTGAATCCCGCACCTTCGGTCCAGTCTTGAACAAACCTCGGCAGGATGCGCTTGATGAGCATCCAAGCGATGGTCATTGTCAACGGCGTCACGCCCGCCATCCAGACGGGGTAGGATGTGTTTCCCTGCCAGACTAAAATCGAGAACATGATCGAAGCGATGAAGATGAATGTCAACAATGGGGCGTAGGTCACGATCATGACCTTCTTGTGACGTTCGATCATCCTGACGAGCATATCCTGCGAGTCATCGCTGATGTTGTTCAGCGCATGGATGTATTCGCCGAGATACAGGAACGATCCATGCACGAACGCGCCGATGACAGATGCGCTTCCAAACAACCCGACAGTTGCCAGCACAGCCCAATCCTTCCCTCCGCCCAAGCCTTGATATACCTGCCAATATCCAAGCAGAACCAACGGCGTGGCAAAGACACCGAGCAATGCGCCCCACATCATTCGGTAAGGGGAAAGAACAATCATCTTCTCCGCATCGGAAAGTAGTTTGGCGAATGGTTTGAGTTTGGGATAATCGTCGAGGTTGACTTTGCTCGCCAGAAGCAGTACATCGCCAACCGCATAGATGAGTGCGCCGAGAAACGCTAGTAATCCTGTTGTTTTTATTGCTGTGTAATCCATTATTGAAACCCGTAAATCTATAATTTAGGTATACCTAAATTTTAACATGAATGGGATGATGGTGTCAAGGGGCAATCCTGATGAACTTTTAATATTCAAAAACATTGTCATGCAGGGGGATTGTGTAATAATACCCGCAGGAACATGACAGTAAACGACATAAGCGTCTGTGTGTTGATCGATCAGGGATATGACGAATTCGATCCCAGTGGTTATTTGAATGACTATGCATGGGAGAAGGTGGAGATCGAATCTCCCCTGTATGAGACATTGTTGTCTGTACATGAGAGGGGAAGGTTCGATGTGTATTTGAATCTGTGCGAAGGATATGAAGAGCCGTATTACTCAGGGCTGGATGTTGTCCACGCGTTGGAGAAGTTGCGCGTCCCGTTCACCGGTGCGGACAGCCGTTTTTATCGCATCACGCGCGAGACTATGGGTGCTGTGGCGGAAAATGTCAATGTAAAATTCGTGCGCGGGGCAAATGTAACGGACGTCGGGGAGGTGGAAGCATTAGCATCTGAGTTGGGATTCCCGTTGATGGTAAAACATCCCAACAGTTATGGAAGCACGGGAATGACGCGCAATTCCCAAGTGGATGATATGGGAAAGTTAAAGCAACAGGTCAGACGAATCTGTAAAAATTTTGGAAGCGCGCGGGTGGAGGAATTTGTTGACGGGAGGGAGTTCACAGTTTTTGTAGTTGATAACCCCGATGATTTGAACGATCCGTTTGTGTATCCGCCTGCGGAATTGTCATTTCCTGCTGGGGAAAGTTTTTTGCATTCGAATGTCAAGTGGAAAGAGTGGGTGTACCTGAAACGCGTGACTGACAACGAACTTGCTTTGCGGTTAAAAGAAATGAGCGTAAAGTTATTTAAGGCATTGAACGGAACGGGGTATGCGCGGAGCGACATTCGCATGAACGGTCAAGATGAGTTAGTAATGATCGAGATCAACCCAAATAACGGAATCCTTTATAAACCCGAAGACCTGGGTCCCGCGGATGTGATGATGGAATATGACAGTGGCGGTCACGCGGGATTTTTGGATCGGATTATTCGCTCGGCGTTGATTCGTCATCGTGAAAGACACTCATAAGGAGGCAGGCGTGCGAGTATGTGTATTATCGGATGAAGAAATACAGGATTTCGATGTGTCGCCGTACTTGAAAGAGTACGACTATGAGTTTGTGACAGTGCGAAGACCTGTGCAGGACGTGTTGAAGGCATTGAAGGAACGGAATGAGTTCGATGTGTATCTCAATGTCTGTGAGGGCTACGAGATGGATGAGGAAGACCTGGAGGACGAAAATGCATACGAAGGCATTGAAGTGGTACAGGCTCTCGAAGAATTGAACATGCCTTTCACAGGCGCTGATTCAAAACTCTTCGACCCAACACGTGAAGAGATGCAAGCCGCTGCTGACTCGCATGGAGTTCGATTCGCCAAAGGATACCGAGTCCATTCTGTGGCGGAGGCAGAGGAACTTGTGAAGGATCTGCGTTACCCGATCATGGTCAAGCACCCGAAGAGTTATGGCAGTACTGGGATGATCAAAGAGTCGCGGTGCGATTCGTTGGAAGAAGTGTTGACGCAGGTCGAACGTGTTTGTAAGGAGTACGGCGCGGCGCGCATGGAGGAATTCATCGTTGGCAAGGAGTTCAACGTGCTGGTGGTGGAAAACCCCGACGACCCATCACAGCCGTTTGCATATCCTCCTACGGAGTTGATGTTCCCTCCAGGGGAGGAGTTTTGGCACACAGTGGTGAAATGGGATGCCACCCTGCCATTCAACTTCAAGCAGGTCGCGGATAATGCGTTGATTCCCCGTTTGCAGGATATCAGCATCCGCATGTTCAAAGCGATGGGAATTGTGGGATATGGACGCTGTGATGTTCGGATGAACTCGCAAGGTGAGTTGTTCATTCTGGAGATCAACTCGAACCCCGCCATCATGCTCAGACCTGATGAGTTCGGTCCCGCGGATTATATGATCCTGTACGATAAGGATGGGTACAGGGGATTTTTCGACCGCATATTCCGCTCGGCGCTGATCAGGCAAAAGATGCGCTAGGAAGTGGGACTGTTCCTGCCAAGATTACAGTCGAGTTCCTCTTTTCCTTCAATTATGGACGATGTAGTTTCGAGTGCTGCATTGCCCACAATTTTTGCCTGATTCCAGGGCTTTCTTAAAGTCAGCAATCTTGATTAAAGTTCCAAAAGCATGAACCACAAGACCCACAATTTCTTTCTTTTTCTTGGCGTTTTTGGAGAGTATCGCGGTGAAAGTGACCGAATCGGTGGAAGCCAAAGTTGTC
>DATDAG010000150.1:0-4531 GCA_036525495.1 Anaerolineales bacterium | reverse complement strand
TGGGTGTTGGTGCGCTGTCCAGAAGACAGCTTCAAACCCGCCGCTTTCTTCTGCTCCGACACACACATTTCTGCCAGGCAGATCATCGTCTGGTTCGCTTGGCGCTGGAATATCGAAGTCACCTTCGAAGAGTTGCGCGCTTGTCTTGGGTTCGAAACTCAACGCCCGTGGCCTGACCGTGCTATTGAACGCACCACCCCTTGCCTATTCGGCATCTTCAGCTTGGTGACGATCATGACCAAGGTGCTTTTCCCAACTGAACTACCTGTACGCCAAACCCGTTGGTACATCAAGGAGGAAGCTACCTTTAGTGATGCTTTGGCCGCCATACGCAAACACCTGTGGAGCTATTTGAATTACGAAAGGTCGCCCCAAAACCCCGACCTGTTCCTAATTCCACAGGCTGCCCTCTTTTCCCTTGTGGAATCAGCCTGTTATTCAACCTGAATTGGGCAAAGTCCAGATGATATCCAGAGCGGGGTAGGTTTGACAGCTTGGTTCGTTTGCAGACGGCTGATACTTTCTCTGTTATTTGTCTTCATTCAAGATGTAAGTGTCATGTAAATACAATTCTGAACCCAAATAAAATAACTTGACAGCCGTACAAACAGATGCTATTATGTACGGCAGGAGAGTAGCCATGCAAGAAACAAAATTGACTGTGCGGGTACCACGTGATTTATTGGAAAATATTAAACGCTACGCCGCTCAGAATAACACTACCATCACCGATCTCATCGAAGCCTATCTTCGCCGCATTCCCGCCCAAGAGCCCTTGGATAATGCCCCAATTGTCCTGCGATTAACCGGTACATTGTCACCAGTTGTATCTATCCAAGATTATAAAAAGCACCTAGAAGAGAAATATGCCAAATAAGCCGATCATACTGATCGACATAAACATTCTCTTGGATGTTTTGCAGAAGCGGGAACCGTTCTACGATATATCAGCTCACTTGTTGGCATCGGTTGAGACCGGACGGGTAAGAGGATATGTTGCTGCCCATAGCATCACCACCTTGTTTTACCTTGTCAAGAAAGACAGGTCTTCCGCAGAAGCCCGAGCGACAATCACAAACCTGTTGCAATTCATCAAGATTGCTCCCGTTGACCAGAGCACTATCGAGCAGGCACTCAATCTCGACTATCGCGATTACGAAGATGCAGTCCAAATGATCTCTGCAGTGCAATGTAAGGCTGATTGTTTAATCACCCGTAACGTCAAAGATTACCAACCTGCCCTTCTGCCTGTTCTGCAACCTGTAGAATTCCTAAGCACGCTGTGACGAGTCCAAGATTTTCTGTCTAGGAAAGATTTTGGTAAGATTTAACAGGGCAGTCTACGAGTTGCCGTGTTAAGTTGCTTGATTTCTTAATGGATGGGCGGTTACCTATATGGTCGAATGAGCATGCAGATAAAATATAAGTGGTATCATCGCCATATGACCACCGCAACGGCTCAAGCCGCGCCCAATATTGCGTTCATCAAGTACTCAGAAGGGAAACTCGGTCGAACTAACCGCAAGGTTTGTTTTTAATGCAAATTGGTCACTTGTTGGCTTGCTTTTTTCTCAGGTAGTAAGAGGGTAGAGTCTCCATAAAACATCTAGGGACTCCATGGATTGTCTATATATTCTCTACGGATTTAAAAACAAGGTTAGTATGATTGGTTACTCTCCAAGTGTGATAAGCTCGGGGGATTGTTTTAAAAAGCTGTTTGGCTTGTAATGCCTATTCCGAATCTCTATCAAAAGAGCGTAAGCGTAATAACAGCGATTGAACTGCCTCCGATGTTCCTGTATTGAAAGAGACGTCTCCCTGTATGACGCGCCCCCACAAGTCTCCAATACTTACATTGACTTTGGATCCGATTATGGGGGGCAGGTCAGGAAAAGATCGTTCTTTGTTACATTAATACTACTAACTATGTGATTTTTATTACTATTGTCATAATAGTATTGGGGTAATTATGTAACAAAGTAAATACGATTCATATTCTTCCCTATTTTGCCAATTAACAATCGTAAAACAAGCTCAAAGGAGGAGTGCATGTACAAGCATAAGGTTTTCCTGAACCTGTTCGTCATTGCGATCGTCATTTCCATTGCCTTCATCAATCAAACGACTATCGCAACATCCGAGCCGACTTCGAATGAGATCACCAATCCGGCACCTTTCGTCTGGACCTATGTCAGTTCACCAGAACCGCACTATGTGGGGGTGCTGGAATATGGCGAAGCCATCTTCACCATAAACGGACAAACCCTGACCACTCGGGCATACCGCCAGGCAGGCGGTGCCTATTCCATCCCCGGCCCGACCCTGAACATGGTGCCGGGGAACAAGTATGTGCTACGGTTCCGCAACCTGCTTCCCTACCAGGCGCCGAGCCCGGTCAATAACGATTTCAAGGATCCAAATATCACCAACGTACACACGCATGGATTGCACGTTTCTGGCATGTCGCCAGGCGATGATGTCACCCGCATGTTCGAAGGCGGTTTCGGAGGTGATTACGTCTATGACATTCCCGCCGATCACATGGGCGGGACGTACTGGTACCATGCCCACCACCACGGCTCGACGTTCCTTCAGGTGTCCACCGGCGGGTTTGGGTTCATCATCATCGACGACAGTGCAGACGGGATCCCCGCCAACGTGGCAGCCATGGAAGAACGCCACTTCCTGATCGGGTACCTCGACCCGAGCGTGGCCGGCAACGGCGGAGACACGATCGTATCGGGCACCTTCCAGCCCGGCTGGACAGTCAACGGCAAAGTCAACGGCAATCTAAATGTCCCGCCCAATACCTGGCAGCACTGGCGGGTGTTGCTTGCGGACCGCGATGCAAGGACGAAAGACGTGACAATCGGTGCCAATTGTGAAACGATGCTGCTTGCCCGTGATGGCGTCTGGCGTACCGCTGCGCCCAAAGCGCTGGCCACCCGAACGGTGAATCTGACCGGCGCCTCGCGTGCGGATCTGGCGGTTCGCTGCACGGCCAATTCCGACATCAAGGTGGGCGGCACCACAGTGGCGAACATCGTGGTCAGTGGCATCCCGAATACAGGTCCCAATCCCTACGGATCAGGCGGCGGCACTTGGTCAGCCAACCGGCCTGCCTACCTGCGAGATTTGCGGAACATAACCAATGTTCATAGCGAGCGCATCAGCATGGGCGCACGAACCGTCAACGGCAGCAAATTCGACATCAACACACCGACCTTCACTCTGAACGCAAACGCCGTGCAGGACTGGAATATCAAAGGCGCTGTCAATCACCCCTTCCATCTGCATGTTTATCACTTCCAGGCACAAGCGAATTGCGGTGGCGACTTCGAGGAGGGCGAATATTACGATACCCTGGCTGGCAACTGTTCGGTTCGTTTCGACCTGAACGCTGCCACCAGCAGCCCCTATTCTGGAATGACCATCATGCACTGCCATATCCTCGATCACGAAGACCAGGGAGCCATGACCTGGATGAATGTGATTGGCGGAACCCCACCCCCGACCTTTCCGAGCGGGTTTGGATATAACGCTTACTATGCCTTGTCAGCCAGCCCACCTGCAGCTCCCAGCGGGTTGAACGCTGTAGCAATATCCAGTTCAGCCATCAACCTGACCTGGACGGATAATGCCAACAACGAGACCGGCTTCAACCTCCAGCGCTCAACGGATGGCATCAATTTTGTCCCTCTCGCCTCGGTAGGCGCGAACGTTGTGAGCTACAATAATACTAGCCTAAATCCCAACACCACCTACTGGTATCGCGTCAATGCCCAAAACGCGAGCGGGACCTCGGCATGGTCCAACATCGCTTCAGCAACCACGCTCGAAGATACAGGTGGACCCACGGCAGTGCAAATCGGCTCCATCACCGTTACGACCGTAAACGCCGGACAGGGGAACAAGCGTGGACAGGCAACGGTCACGGTGGTTGACGATCTTGGAGGTCTTGTCTCAGGCGCGAGCGTAACGGGGTACTTCACCGGCACGTTCAATGAGTCTGGATCAGGAACGACCAATTCCAACGGCACGACGGTCATCACCACGACAGGAACCGCGAAGGGAAGCGTCTCGGTGACCTTCTGTGTGACAAGTATCACCCACCCAACACTCACTGATTGGACGGGAAATGTCTGTGCTTCGAACTGAAATTTCGTAGTGTAAGGAACCTGTGTTCTTGCGCCTATCGTTCCATAAGCGGCAGTGAAACAAGTTGACGGGGCTCTGATGTAATCAACCGCATCAGAGCCTCGTATTTCTATTTGTTCGTTTTGAATAAGACGAATGACAAGAAATCACTATAGTTCGATGGTATCATCGCCCTATGACCATGTCATCTCTTGGCGGGACAGCCACCGCCCAAAGTCATCCAAATATTGCGTTCATCAAGTACTCAGAAGGGAAACTCGGTCGAACTAACCGCAAGGTTTGTTTTTAATGCAAATTGGTCGCTTGCTGGCTTGCTTTTTTCTCAGGTGGTAAGAGGGTAGAGTCTCTATAAAACCTCTAGGGACTCTATGGA
>DATDAG010000149.1:0-3591 GCA_036525495.1 Anaerolineales bacterium | reverse complement strand
GCGCAATTCGGACGGCGTGGGATACTTCGCTGTCGTGCTGTTCATGCCCAGCGGATCGAGGATGTGTTCCTGCACGTATTGGCTGTATGTCTGCCCCGATACCCTCGCTACGATGTATCCCGCCAGCGCTGCGCCATAATTCGAGTATGCCGCGACTGCTCCCGGCGGGCGAACCCGCGCCGGAATGTGAGAAACCAGCCATTCGCGCGGAGGCGCCAGGTTCTCCTCATCCAGCGTCACCATATCAGCATGCAGATCTTCGAAGCCTGAAGTGTGAGTCATCAAATGTTTGAGGGTGATTGGCTGTGGGTAAGTGTCCGCGATATGAAAGTCAAGATAAGTGTCGACGTCCGCGTCGAGATCCAGTTTGCCTTGCTCAACGAGTTGCATCATTGCCATCCACGTGAACAACTTGGTAACCGAACCGATCTTGAAGAGCGTCTGCTCAGGGTCAACAGGGATGTTTTTCTCAAGGTCAGAGTAACCATAGCCTTTGGCGAAGAACAACTGACCGTCCTTGACGATTGAGACAGCGGCTCCGGCGATGTGATTCTCTGCCATATCCTTCGCGAACAAGTTGTCCATAAACTCTTCGATCTCAACCGCGTCGGTCGGACCCTTTGCCTGATTCGGTGAAACGGACATTCCCTCCCCCGTTGCAAATGTGCCCGTCCCTGCCGCTGTAGGCGCGGCAAACAAAAAATACAAAGGGGTCATAAGCGTGAGAATACTGACTCTACACAAAACCGTGTGATGATTATTATTTTTCATTGTTACTCCTGTATCTGTTTCTCTTCCGTCCGCGAGAGCCGCTCCGCGCCTGCAACCATGGTCACAACGATAGCGGCGATAAAGAAAAGCACGATCTCCAGGTTGGAAAGGATGCCGCCTGCTACTGCAAATTTGGCGGGTAGGAACATGCCAAAAGTATTGCCTGAAGCATGGAAGAGAGTGACAAGCAGGAGACTGCCGCGCGTGTTGTTGTAGAGCCAGGTGTACAAAACTGCCAACGCAAGATAAGCGATCGCGAACCAGAGGAAAGATCTCTTGCCACTCAAACCTGTACCCAAAAATTTCGGAAGATGCCAGATGCTCCAAACTGCGCCTATGAAATTCCATTCGATATTTTCGCCAGCACATCAAAGTCATCAGCAACTGATCGGCTCGGCTCAGTTTCGGTGGTCTTCCGAATTCTCGCAACCCTTTCTTGATGACTGTCAGCATCTGGTCAAAAGTTTCGCGCTGAACACCTGTTACCGTTTTGAAATCACTCTCGTTTAGATGTTCGATTGCTTCATAGTTCATGCGCCTATTATGGCGCCCTTATGCAAGATGTCTAATAAGTTTTTGACATCCCTTATTTATTACTGATGGCAAACCATCAAGCTGTCTGCCATCAGTAATATGTTTATGCAGTTGGGTTCATCTTGCGAGTGAGGAATAACCCAACCAATAACCCCACAAAACCGAGCAACATCACATTTCCAAACAGGTCACCAAGGGATGTGTACAATGTATCCACAGAACCGACGGGGGTTGCCACAGTCTGGATGTTGGTGAAACCTGTTGTGTCGCCATCGAATGAGTCAACACGGTTGTATTCTTTGCCATACGCATCCACAACGATGGACACACCCTGACCAACCTGACGATAGACCGTCATACCGTTTTCCACAGCGCGGAAGGTTGCCATACCTGTGTGGATGTCTTTCACACTGAGCCAGTCGTTCGAGGGGATGAAGAGCAGGTCAACTTTCTGTTCGCCAGCTTGTTTGATAACGTTCGGGAAGTCGGCGTCCCAACAGATGACGGCGCTGAATTTGCCGTAGGGGGTATCCAAAGTCTGTAGAACACCATCGCCTTTGAGAGTGCCTTCAAATTGATTGCCGCCATATTTGATGTGTGTCAGGATAACTTCACCGTTCGGGTCAATGATATGGACTTTGTTCTCAGCAGGTGATTTGCTAAGGTCAAAGGTTGGCAGGACGATGTAGATATTCTCTTCCACTGCAATGATAGATGCTTCGTGCATCACTGCTTCGATCTGGTCGATCATGCCCATGATGGCGCCTTCCTGCAATACAACGATATTTGCTCCGTCCTGTGCCATCGTGCGGATCTGTTCCAACTGGTTTGCATTTAATTTATCTACAGTTTGACGAAAACCTGTTTCATCCTCACTGTGGAATTGACCAATGACGCTGGGCATAGTCTCATTGGGGAGCGAGAAACCCGCAATGATGGGATTCTGCTCTGGCTGGGGTTTGAGCAGAATCCGCCCAAAACCGAAGAGAAAGCCTGTGAGGAGGATGCAAGATGAAACGAGTGCGAAGCGTGTGAATTTGAAGCCGTTCTCCCAAATATGATTGGCCAACCCGGCGAACCATCCTATCACGAAGGTAATGCCCCACAATCCTGTGATCGAGGCAAGCTGCATGACAGGAAGAAACCCACGCTGTGAGTATGCCACCGCACCGAATGTGCCGAAGGGACTGCCTCTGGAGGAGAAGAAATCCACGGCAGTGTAGGCGACAGGAAAGACAAGGCTGACCCAGGCGGCCTTCGGGAAACGGCGAGCATAGAGGCGATCCACTACGTAGGGAAGCAGGCTGATTGGCGTTATCACGATAAAGAACGCGGCTTCTGCAAAGGGTGGGAAGAAAGTGGTGCCGTTCCATGCAATCATGGTGGGAACGGAAGAGGCAAGCCATAGCAACAGAAAGTTGCGCCCAGCTTTTTCGCTATCACGGAAGAAGCGTATGATGAAGACGGGGGCAATCCATGCCGCGAGCGGGATGTTCCATTTGCCGCCGATGAATAGACCGAGGATGATCGCGATAACGAGCCAGAGGTAGCGAAAGTTTTTGTTCATGATTTTCTCCTTTAGACCTGACAGGTTTCGAAAACTTGTCAGGTCTTTATCGTTTTTTCCAGTTTGTTCATTCCCCTACCCTGCCATCGCACCAGAGGAAGAAGCGTTTGAAAAGGGTCTTCATCTCCTCTTTGGCAAGGGTCAGCTAGGTCATGAAGAGTGAAACGAAAATGAATCCCCAGCCGACAGTGAGCGCGACCACAAATGGAACTTTGAAAGGCAGGATGCCCGAGTTTGAAAGGTCAATAGCCCAGATGTAAAGGACAATCAGGACAATGCCGATCAGGAGCGAGAGGCGTTTGAGAAAATTGGATTTATCCATCATTTTCCTTTCCATGGTTAGCTATCTTGATTGCAGTTTATGCTACAATCGAATTGCATTGGGGTCACTCCCTGACCCAAAAACTGCCCCAATGGATATGGGATATCTTCTTTGGTCACTGGCTTCAAAAACCTCGTAGAGCGCTTGATTTATCACGTAAAGAGTTTGCACGGAAGATTGGATGTTCGATCTCTGCCTTATGGAAAACAGTGATGAAATATCCGTATCCTGGAATATCTAATGTGCCTGCTTTGAATATCAGTTGACAATAGATGAACAAAGACAGGCAGGGTTTTAGTGCCAATCTATGCTGTCTGCGCCTTGGGTCTTGACAAACACATCCAGAAATTCGTTTATTTCCAATGAAATATGTTGTTCCAATGCGAGTGCATTGCCC
>DATDAG010000148.1:0-5965 GCA_036525495.1 Anaerolineales bacterium | reverse complement strand
CCAAGATTCTTCCCGCCGAGGTCGAGCACCATGTCTTCGACACCCTTTGCTTGAACCTTTTGAGTCAAGTCAGCGAGGTCGTCAAGAGAGTCAGCTTTGACAACGAGTGATGCTTTATGTTTCTTTGCGACATCTGCCAGCGCTTCGAAATTGGATGGGTCGGCAGCGTAGATCAATGTCGATTCGCCAGCAAGCAGGCTTAGGCTTGAGTCAAGAGCCGCTGCATCGTTTCCGATCAACATGAGCGGGCGTTTCGTGACATCCCGCACAGCTTTCACCGCGGCTGGCAAATCCCCATCTGCTTCGATAGCAAAGCCATCAAGTGAGAAATCCATGCCAACGTAATTCACTTTATAGGCATCGGGGGTCGCAACCTTCTTTGCGATATCAGGGTCGCTGGCTTTCACGCGCAGGAAAAGACCAGGCTTGTTGTAGAAAGTCTTTTCGTGACGGAACATCACGACTTCGTTGCCAACCTTGACCTCAGTGCTGTTCGCTTTGAGCGAGATCAGACGAATCGGCGGCGCAGCGGATTCAGCAAGCTGCTTCTTTGACTCTTCGCTGACATACGGACACGCACCGAGCTCAACCTGTTTTGCCGCGAGCTTCATCGCGAACGCAAGACAGGTGGGGAAACTGCATTCCTTGCAGTTGGTCTGCGGAAGGAGTTTGTAAATTTGAATTCCTGAAAGTGCCATGTTGATCTCCTATGCCGCCACCATCAATTCATCGATGGCTTCTTTGATGCGCTTCACCGATTCGGGATGGCGAAGCACGACGATATCCGCACCTGATTCAACAAGCGACATCGCGGTGAGTGTTTCCCAGTTGATCGAGCGCGCGTTCCAATTGCCCCATGCTTCAGGCACGCCTTCGCCGACTTTTGCTTCTTTTGTCTTCCATGCCTCAAAGCCAGGCGTGACGATCATCGGGAACTGCGTCATCGCATCGCCTTGTAGCGCGGCGAGTCGCAGACGCTCCATCACAGAATAACCATATTCAATGCCATAGCCGAGCGCGCCAGTTGTCGGATCCATCAAGATGCGTTCTTTCGGCATGCCCATATCGCTGATAAGAATATTCAACTGCTTCGACAGGTTCACATCCATCGGCGCGCGCGCCTGCACGAGATGTCCGTTTGCCATCGCAGTCGCAACAATCGTGCGATAGTTCTTATCCTCGCAAATGCCTAGCACAACTTTCTCGCCCTTCGTCGCTTCGGATACTGGCACAAGCAACTCGTTATCTTTTTCCGCCTGCCCTGGACCCCAGACAATGAGCGGGAGACCCGTTGCGCCTAAAACGGATTTGACGGCCTTCACTGCATCATCTGGACTATCTTCAACAGTCAATGCCAGGACGATGAGGTCTGCTCCAGCCTCTTCAGCCTTTTTCGCCCATTGAGCGGGATCTGACATCGCCTCGCCCCAGACATCCATCAGCAACGGAGACCAATCTTCGGGTTTACGTGATTTGATCTCAATGGCAATGACCGGTTTATTGGGAGTCGGTGCTTCGAATTGCAGATACGGCATTGTTGTCTCACCGCCAACAGTGACAACTTTGGTACGTGTGCCTCCTTCTGCTTCTGTCCCGCCAATGATGATGGTTCTGATAATCCCAGGCCATTTGTCTTTTGGTATTTCAATCGGCATAGTGAGCCTCCTTGTTGATTAACCTAAACCTGCTCTTTTTCTTGCTTCATCTCTTCTTTCAATGAATTGCTCGATCGGTGACTTGCGCTCTGCCTCAAGCCCCAAGTCTTTCAGATCGTTTTCATCTTTTGCTGCGATGTGACGTAGGATATGACGATACGAAATGTATGCCGCAGGGTAGATTGTCCCTGCTGAGTTGTGCGTCATATAAGCAATGCGGATTCCTTGATCCTTCATCATCTGTGCCGCGACAGTAAGCGGAATATCCGCCCCCAATTCAGGGACTCCCTCACTCATGATGTCTTCGGCTTTGAGTTCGTACAAATTATCTTTGCCATACGCTGAGACCAACTCTTGCTCACCAACCACGCCAACCCCGTGACCTTCCGCATCAAGCACGCACATCGCTTCCACATGATGATCAAGCAGGAAGCGTGCAACATCCTTGATGGGAGTTTCCCATTTGCAGGTCGGCACGCCGACAGTCATCAGGTCACGGACGAGTTTTTGTTCAGTCACTTTGTATCCGCTCGTTGCTTTTCGATAAATTGGCAGGTCCCACAACAATCACGATAACGATCACTGCCAACCACTTTAAAAGATTTGCTGTTTGCGAGGGTATCACGCCAAGAAAATTCTCCGAGTATTGAATAGAAGCATGGAAAAGTGTTACCAGTAACAAGCTGCCTTTTGTATTGTTATAGACCCAGGTAAATAGGACCGTCACTGAAACAGTATTCACCACCGCCCAAACTATATTCAACACATCAGTTCCTTCCAAGTACATAATGGAAGGAATATGCCAAAGTCCCCAGATCAGCCCCAGAATAATGCTGGCAATCAAGGCGTTGTATTTGTTTTGCAGCTTTGGTAGGGCAAATCCGCGCCAGCCGAGCTCCTCCATGAAGGCACCGGGAATGGCAGAGATGATCACACTAATGGCAATAAAAACAAACGGTGCATCAATATCGAGTGTGGATAACGGAGAGACAATCTCATACGACCTACCCAACAGTGAAAAATCGATCCATTTCGAAACATAGAACAGGATAGGTTGAAACAACAATACAAACAAGTACCAGCCTATGCTCACCCGCCAAATCTTGAGCGGGCGGAATAAATCTCCAATACTCTGTCTCCCTGCAAGGATGGCAGTGATGATGATTGCTATAAGCCCCGGGGCCCAACGTCCCAATTGACCAATCGGGCTAGCAGGTCCCAGGATGGGTGTACCACCTTCATTGAGCTTGGTTAATGCGGCAGGGAACCACATAGCCCAAGTAATGGCAAAAGTCAGGAAGAAGAAATAGAGAAGTGAATTCTTTTTCATTTTTGATTCTGACAACAATCAGGATCTTGAATAGCTCATAAAATGGAAGGTTGAACTTGAGATTTTCAACCTTCCAACATTTAATTACTTTCTTAGAACATCGGCTCCATCGCCATGGCGGGATGATTGTGTGCCTCGAGCCATGCAAGGAGGTCATCAACTGTTGTAACGTTGCGTTCATCTGCGATCTTGTCGAGCAGGTCAGGATCACCTTCGCGTTCGCAGACGGCTTTGAATTCATTTTGCATCGTCTGTTTCAACACGGATGACATCCACACCACACGTTTGAATCCGCCATCGGCAGAAATGAACTTGGGGCTGATGAGATAGAACTTGCCAACACCCATCACACCTGGGGTTTGCATTCCGCCACCCGCGATACCCGCCAGCGTGGAGAAAGTCATGCCAGCAGGGGTCATGGATGTGTCTTCACGGCTGAGCACCATAACGCCGTTGGCTTCAGGGATGAGCATCACGATGCACTCGAAACATCCACAGGCTGTCATCGGGTTTTCCATGATGGAATACATCGAGACTTCCTGTACCACGCCATGTGAACCCACTGCCGCGTATTCGTTTGTCCCCTCCCAGTAGCCCTTGTTATCGTCAATTTGCTTGCCAAGCTTGATGGGTTGATTCGGTCCCGTGGGATTGATGCTGAACGAGGCCTTGCAGTCCAGCCAGTTGTACGCACCGCACAAACCCAGTCGTTCAGGCGAAACCACACAGACGTGATTCGGTGCAAAGGATTGGCATAATGTGCAGGAATAGAACTCTTCCACTTTGTTATCGGTCAGATCAGCAAGACGTTTATTACGGAAGTCGTACGCCTCGCGTGCTTTCTCCAGCCATTCCGCATGGAGAGCAGGTTCAGTGATAATCGTGACCTGTACTTTGTCTACGATTGCACCAAAATCTTCGTGGAAGCGGGCGTGGAGTATCTTGCCGAAGTGTTCGAGGTTAAAGCCTTTGTCCGCGGCGTTGTTTGAGATGCGGATCCACGCAATGTCACGTTGACCAACATGCTGGATGCCGCTGGCACCATTCACAAAGTAGTGGACTTGTCTTTCGAGCACAGGCTCGAAGTCTTGTTGCATTTGCCGTCCTGCAACTTTGATGACAATACCCATATCCGTTGAGCCTTGCGCAGGGACATTCGAGAAATCTGGACCAATGAATTCGATCTTGCCATCCGTGATTTCATCCAGCTTTGTCATTTGCAGATATTCGAACGCCCGTGAATGTTTGCCGCCAAACTCAACTCGCAAATCCGCTTTGCGGACAACTTCACCTTCAAAGGCGGAGCCGTAAGGAACGGGCACATCCACGTTCGAGACTTTCACTTTTACACCGCGTACTTCAATGCACTTTTGCACGAGTTGTTCGGCGCGTTCGAGATCATCTTTGCCTTCGATATTATTGAACGGCATGGAGACAACATGCTCGTAAGTCGTCACACCTGTTGGGAGAATCTCTGGGATGAGCGTATCTGCAATGACAGGGAATCCAAAGTTGATCGCGCCAGCTGCGGCGGCGTATTTTAAATCATCCACTTCGCCGAGAGCAAGAACGAATGCAAAGACACGTTCCTTGTTATAGAGCAATATCTCACGGGACATACCAGGTTTGAGTCCGCCGAAAGTCAAGGCAGAGCGGGTTGCAAATCCCAAAGCATATATGGCAGAAATTGTGTCTGTTCCAAATGGGACTGTGAAAGTGTTGTATCCAAGTTCCACACCCTCTTCTTGCAGTTGATGGATGATGCTTCGCCCGTTGACGTTGCCTGAAAGGAAGGTCAGGATGTTGCGGCGTTGTAGTTCACGGATGATCTTGACCGCGACCTCGTTGGACTTTGCACAGCCAACGATCGCGGCAAAGCCTGGCATACGACCGTCCACAAGTTGAATGCCCCATGAACGCAATTGAATATCGTCAATAGGGCCGTTCAAATGCCCATCAGCGCCATCATCACCATTTCCATTTTCAGGGCTGGTGAAGGATGTTCCGCCCGAGAGTTTAAAACCAGGCATGGGTTCAGGCTGAAGTCCATAAGCGAAGCGCACCGCTTCAATTGTCTCTGCGGCGAGAAGCGTTGCCATTCCTGAGTCAAGAGTCTCACCGAGGTAGGGAGTCCATTTTGCAAATGCGGGGATCGGATGCAGTAATTCCCGCGCATGTTTTAGTGTGGCTTTGAGGTCGCCAAGTTTTTCAACGGACTTGCCTGTCATACCGAGGATGGTGGGAAGATAATAAGCGGTGTTCGGGAATGAAACAGGTGTGTCTTCGCCTTTCTCCTGCAGCGCCTTGTTGAGCATGATCTCAGCTTCGGTCACGAGCGCGTTGGCGCCGCGTTGTGCACGTGTAGCAATGTATTTTGACATGTCAGCCTCCTAGTCCGCCGCAACGCCGTAGATCGCTTCGCGTCGCTTCTCGATGGGCAACTTCTCAAGCTCAAGCATCTTCGTGTCACCACTTCGACCAAACTTGTTCGGGTCATATTCGGGCAAGCCAAGCGCAGCACGTTTCTTGTCAATGTGCGCGAGCGTGGCTTCGATCATCTTTTGCGGGTCAGGGATGAACTCCAGCTTGCCGCCATAAGTTCTCTCCCAGCCCTCGCTGATATATTTCAAAACTGTATCGCTGTCATTGACACGATCGGGCATACCGCTGATGGGGGACGCACCACCGAAGATGACATACGCGCCCGATGCGACACAATACACCGCGATTGCCAACGCTTTCTCGCTCATCCATTCTGGCGCGAGACCGACTGCAGGGATCTGGTCAATGTCATCACCGAGACCACCCTCTTCAACCATTTGCGTAAGCACGGTCAGGATGCGGGTATTGTCCACGCATGAGCCCATGTGAAGGACGGGCGGGATGCCGACCGTTTCGCACACTTCTTTCAACCCGCTTCCGACTTCGGTCAAGCCTGCTTCTCCTAAAAGGAGCCCCAACTTGCCAGCAGCAATTGCGC
>DATDAG010000147.1:0-2932 GCA_036525495.1 Anaerolineales bacterium | reverse complement strand
CCTCGAACTCCTTTGGTATGTATCTGGCGCACTATGTCTTTGTGATGACCCTGCCTTTGCTGTTAAGCGGCTGGGTCGGAGGAAATGTATTGGTGAAATTCGGATTGGTGTCTATTACTACCATCATTCTGAGCTACCTGGTCAGTTGTTACATGATCAAGCCACATCCTCGCGTATTAGTCGCTGGGCTAATAAGTCTAAATTTATTGATAGTTGTTTTTAGCTAAAGGAGTCTATAATGAAAAGCTTTATAAATTTCAAAGTTTTACTTACGCTTGTTCTGATTATCGTTGGTGTGGTCTATTTTTTCAACAAATCATCCAACGATAAGAAAATATCGGAACTGGGCCAGTACCATGGGTATTCCGAAGCAATATATGACGGAAGTGTCCGCTATTCGGATTACTTGACCTTAGCAAACGGCACACTTCTGGCCTATGATCTCATCCTGCCTACCAACGATGACGTTCCTGCATCCGAGCCATTGCCCGTACTTTTCAAATACACGCCCTACCTGCGCACCTTCACGGTTTTCGATGAGAACGGTGTGAATATCATGGCAGATTCCTATGATCTTACTTTCAAGGAAAAGGCCATGCTGCGCGTCCGTTACTGGGTGTATGACCGCGGCCACCTGATGGACCCGCTCTTCAGAACCAAATGGCTTGAAGACATGGTTTATCATGGGTATGCGGTCATTGTGGTCGAAAGGCCTGGCACGGGCGCATCCTTTGGAACAATGGATCCGTCTTTTGAAGTTGGCGCGCAGGAAGCGGACGAAATCCTGGATTGGATCGCCGCCCAAGAGTGGAGCGACGGCAACATCGGCATGTTCGGCGACTCGTGGCAGGCGCAAATCCAGTTTGCTGCCGCCAGCTCGGGCAATCCGCACCTGAAAGCGATTTTCCCCGTTTCAGGTTCAATGGACAATTACAGTTCGGTCATTTATCCTGGAGGCGTTTACAACAAGGCTTTTGGCGGACTATTCTCCAAATTGACCGCGCTACTCGAAACAGTGGTCACGCCCGTCGATCAAGACGTAAATGGGGACATGTTAGCACAGGCATTGGCAGAACGCGCTGGCTCAACGGTTGGCGAAGAATCCAGCGATGTGTTTGCCCGCTATCCCTTCAGGGACACGCTCAACAGCCGCGGAAAAAAGATGTGGGAGGATGTGTTCGCCCTCTATCCCATGCTCGATGAGATTAATCAGGCAAACATCCCGATCTATCTGGTGAACGGCTGGTATGATATTTTCACGAAAGACATGTTTATATGGTATGTCAACCTGAGCACGTCCAAACGTCTGCTGGTGCTACCCTACGATCACAGCGGACTGGAAGGGGAAAGCTCTAATTTTGACCTCGGCGCGGAAGCCCACCGCTGGTTCGATTACTGGCTAAAAGGCATCGACAACGGCATCATGAACGAGCCACCCATCCACTATTCCTTGATGGATTCATCGGAAGACAATGCTTGGCAAACAGCCCAAGAATGGCCGCTTGCGAACAGCGAAACCACATCCCTGTATTTTTCCGATGGGAAAACTGGAAGCGTTGCCTCTGTCAATGACGGGTTTGCGGTTTCCACACCGCCTATTTCTCCTAACAGTCAGGATGTGTACCGTGTGGACTATTCCACAACCAGCGGCGCGGTATCAAGGTGGACGGCCGTAAACTGGGAACGGGATTATCCCGATATGAGCGCCAACGATGCGAAAGCGTTGACCTACACAACCGCTCCGCTGGAATCTAACCTGCTCGTTATTGGGCATCCACTTGTGCATCTCTGGCTTGTAACCACCGCGCCCGATCTCGATGTCTTCGTTTATCTCGAAGAAGTGGATGCGAAGGGAAATTCCACTTACATCACTGAAGGTACTTTGCGCGCTTCGCATCGTTTGCTGGTGGATGCGCCGTATAATGATTTTGGACTTCCCTTTTACAGGCACTACGAAAGTGATTTACTGTTAATACAGGATGAAGAACCGTTCGAAATAAGCCTCGAACTGCTTCCGACTGCCTGGCGTTTCCATAGCGGAAGCAGGATTCGGGTTACGCTTGCCTTCGCGGATGCCGATAACTTTGACACGCCCGTTCTCGATCCCGCGCCTGAAGTGCGTCTGCTACGCGATGTCGATCATCCATCCTATATTGAATTACCGTAAGGAAGGCGAAGAGCTGATGAGTTTCGCGCCCGTCAATGGCATTGATCTGTAATTCGAAACAAAAGAGGAAGGAAAGCCTTTACTTCCCCTTCACGGTGGCGTGGCTTACAGCCGAATGCGGCTATGTAGCTCTCGATTTTGTGTTGGCCTACCCTAAAATGGTGGCTACACTGACCCTAGCTGCGTCTGCTTTGGGCGGCTTATCTCCATGGCAGCCTTTAGTGCGTGCGGATTGCATCACTTTTTGTGTGATGAATTCTCGCCTCAGATAATTGCAGTCAATATTTAATCACATCATAAACAACGATTCAATAGCAAATAATAATGCGAGGGGAGACTTTGTGCTGTGCATGAGTCAACTCAATTTGTCGACGCAAGCGTACCATCGCAGCTTAAAACTGGTCGCACGAGTACAGATCTGGCAGGGAGTGAAGAAATCCAATCCGCGCATCTGGTGGAGGATGGTAAGCTAGCTAGTTCGTGTCCAAGAAATCACTGTTCATGATGCGAGATTGACGTAACGATGATGCTTGATCAAGAATTGGGCAATGGTCGCCAGGTTGTTGGCGATCAGGCCCCAGCCGATCCAACGTTCCATGCCGACTTCACCATGGGCCAGGCAGCGGTCCAGATGGCGGGCGCGTCGCAGTTGGCTGATGCGGCCTTCAATTCCATTGCGGAACCGTTGAGCGGCGCGAAACCAGGGTTGTCGCTCGTGATCACGGCGGTGGTCGGACTTATAGCCGGGTTGGGGCAAGCTCACAT
>DATDAG010000146.1:0-4001 GCA_036525495.1 Anaerolineales bacterium | reverse complement strand
GTTTTTGTACAGGATGTGTACGCCGGAGCCGACGAGCAGTACCGCCTGCCTGTCCGTCTTGTGACGGAGCAAGCCTGGCATGGCATGTTCATCCGCAACATGTTCATCATGCCTGAGATGCTGGAGGAATACAAACGCTTTATGCCGGAATTTACAATCGTCGGTGTGCCCGGTTTTATATCTGCTCCCGCGGTCGACAACACGAATAGCGAAACGTTTATCGTTTTGAACTTCGAGAAGAGGCTTGCCATCGTAGGGAATACCCTCTATGCTGGCGAGTTGAAGAAATCCGTGTTCACGCTGTTGAATTACCTGCTCCCGCTGGAAGGGGTGCTATCGATGCATTGTTCGGCAAACGTCAGCCCGGATGACCACGACGATGTGGCTCTGTTTTTCGGTTTGAGCGGGACCGGCAAAACGACCCTTTCCGCCGACCCGACGCGCCGCCTTATTGGGGACGATGAGCATGGGTGGAGCGACAATGGCGTTTTCAACTTTGAGGGCGGATGCTACGCCAAGGTAATCGGGTTGTCCGAAACCGCTGAGCCAGAAATTTTTGCGACGACTCGAATGTTCGGCACGATCCTCGAGAACGTTCCCTTCGACCCGGTCACGCGTTACATTGATCTCAACGACGACTCGATCACCGAGAACACGCGTGCGTCCTATCCGTTGGAGTTCATCGCCAACGCCGTCCCTGAGAAGAAAGCCGGTCATCCAAAGAACATCATCCTTTTGACGTGTGACGCGAACGGGGTCATGCCGCCCATCGCGCGGCTCACTCCGAACCAGGCGTTGTACCAGTTCATTTCGGGGTACACGTCCAAGGTTGGCGGCACGGAAGTCGGCTTGCGCGATGAACCGGAGATGACATTCTCGGCTTGTTTTGGCGGTCCGTTCATGGTGCATCATCCAGCGAAGTACGCGGAATTGCTCAAGAACAAGATCGAACGGTATGATGTCAAGTGCTGGTTGGTCAATACGGGCTGGGTGGGAGGTCCGTATGGTGTGGGCAAGCGTATTTCGATCCGATACACCCGCGCTTTGCTCAACGCCGCCCTGACGGGAAAACTCGACGATGTGATATACAAGAAGGATCCCATCTTTGGGTTCGAGATGCCGACTGAATGCCCGGATGTACCATCTGATGTGCTCGATCCATCCTCTTCTTGGGGGGATAAAAAGGAGTATGACCGCCGCTACAAGGACCTGGCGATGCGCTTTAAACAGAACTTCGCCAAGTTCGCGGATCAAACCCCAAAGGAAGTGATCGAAGCGGGACCGAAGATTTGATGAAGAAATAAGATGGTCAGCTTTGCGCCTGACCATCTGGAACTTGACATAAAACTATTCGCCTTATATAAACCAAGATGCGACAGGTAAATGTAAAATACCTGTCGCATCTTACTATTCCTCCGCCAGAATATGCCTTGCAATGACCAGCCTTTGAATCTCGCTTGTCCCTTCGCCGATGGTCATGAGTCGAGCATCGCGGTAAATTCTTTCAACGGGATATTCACTGGAGTATCCATAGCCCCCATGGATTTGTATCGCATTGCGGCAGACGCGTTCCGCCATTTCGGTGGCATACATCTTTGCCATGGCGGCTTCCTTGTTGTAGTTGCGTCCCTGTTCCTTGAGCCAGGCGGCTTTGTAGAGCATCGTGCGCGCGACTTCGATCTCCGTAGCGGCGTCCGCCAGCATCCATTGGATGGCTTGTTGTTCGGCGATTGCTTTGCCGAAGGCTACCCGTTCCCTGGCATAGTTGACCGCGTGCTCAAACGCGGCTTGCGCGAGTCCAACCGAGATCGCACCGATGCTGATTCGCCCGCCATCGAGCGTGGCGAGCGTTTGATGCAGTCCCTTGCCTTCCTCGCCGATCAGATTGCCGAGCGGCACGCGCACATCTTCATACGTCACTGCATGGGTGGGAGAGCCGTGCAAGCCCATTTTCTTTTCGGCGGGACCGATCACGAGCCCATTCGAGTCCGTCGGAACAAGGATCATGCTTAATGAGCGGGAACCACCTTTGGAATCCGTGCGGACGAGCGTGATGATGTATTCCGCGATGGACGCGTTCGTGCACCACATCTTCGTGCCGTTGATGACCCATTCACCCCCATCTTTGACTGCTTTCGTGGTCACACCTCCCTGCAAGTCTGAACCTGCTCCTGGTTCTGTCAGCGCCAGCGACCCCAATTTATTCTTCCCGCTCGCCACGAGCGGAAGCCATTTCTTCTTGAGTTCTTCGCTCCCGAACAAGACAATGGGTGTTGTGCCAAGCCCGTTATGTGCGGCAATCGCAAGCGCGGTCGAACCGCATCCCCAACCAAGTTCTTCGATGGCGATCGCGGCGCTGACCGAGTCCACGCCCGAGCCGCCGTATTCCTCAGGGATGTTCAATCCGAGCATCCCAAGCGGACCCATTTTGCGCGTTGCCGCCCAGTTGAACTCGCTGGTTACGTCCACTTCATGGGCTTTCGGTTGAACTTCCTTCGCGACAAAATCATGAACCGTCTTCTGCCAAAAATTTTGTTCTTCGCTTAGATCGAAATTCATTTTTACTCCGTTGCTTTGTTGTATTCTTCCATAAGTTTACGCGCCTCTTTGGCTTGTTCCTTCGAGACGAATAACTGCACGCATCCCAGCCCGTCAACAGTGACGGGATAGACGTGATGCCCCACGGCTTCCTGGAAGAGTTCGACGTCTATGCCGTAGGCTTCGAAGTAACTTTTGAGCAGGTCGGCTTCCAGGCGCCCCTGCACTTCAGTGAGAAGTTCCCATTTGAGTTCGTCCATGTTTGCCTCCAAACCCTAAAGGTCTTTACCACCTTTAGGGTTTCCAAAAGATGATGAACAATACAGTCCAAATAATGCTTATGATCAACTGTCGGATGCCAATGCGTGTGGGCTTCCATCCCGTTGCTGGATGGGTGATGCCCCACATTGTCTCGATCCATTGTACCAAGTATGGGATGAGGAGAAGGCTTGGGAGAACCGCGAGCAGGCTCAAGGTCAGGGCGGAAGCGAGATTGAAGGATGTGTACAGCGCGGCGCGCCACCCCTTCTTCCACATCACGCCTCCCGCGTGGATTTCATCCTGTTCCCTTTGCCAGAGACGCAGATACGCGTAGACGATGCTCGCGGCGGTCTGAACCCAGACGAGGATCCAAAGCCACCAGCCGGTTGCATCATAACGACCAATGCCGACCCAAAATGCCGCGGGGGCTGCAAGGGACAAGACTCCTGTTGCTATGACCTCAACGTTAACCCGCCTGCGTTCCTCGCGTTTGCTTACCAGCCACAAGTGCCATGCAAAGACAGGCATGCCGGGCAGGGCGAGATATAAAAGATAAGCCAACCCATTTAGTACCAGCCCGATTAATGCGGTCAACGCGATCACACCATAGACGACAAACCAGAACCGCGCGGCAGGGAGTTCGTCTCTTGAGCGGCGCTTCGAGTAGATCTTGATGAGAGTCGTTGCCGGCTGCCTGAGCATGAACGCCGCCATCGCGGCAATGACAAGGTTGAGCGAATCGAGTGTGAACGCGCCGCCTGCAAAAATACCGATCGTTAACGGGCTGAGGATGAATATCCACGAGCCATGGTCCTGGGGGATGGCAACCTGTTTTCGGAAAAGTCCATTGCCTGCCATGCCTGTATTATAACTTTGTGTGAGGCGGAACTGCCTCCTCAAGTATGCTAAAATCCGTGGCGATCAGTATGTTCAAGCAACAATTGACTGCATTTTTGAAGATACACCCGGAGGAAGCCCGCATGGTTGGATTGATGGCGGGGCTTTTCCTTTGCATCCAGGCAGGGCAGGGTATCGGGGAAAATGCGGCATTCGCCCTCTTTCTTTCCAGCATCAACGTGGACTACCTGCCATACATGTATATGGGGTTGGGCGGTGTGGTGTTCGTTGCTTCCATTGCATTCTCTGCGAGCCTGAGTCGTTTTCAGAATGCCATCGTCGTCAAGTGGCTTTTGGCAGGGTCT
>DATDAG010000145.1:0-6299 GCA_036525495.1 Anaerolineales bacterium | reverse complement strand
TCCCCTGTAACGTCTTGATCGTATGTTCCGAACTTTGACGTAACAGGCGATCCGCGCGGAAATAACGCACCCGCGAAGAGATCAACTCCTCCGGTTCATGTTCGATACTCTTCATGGTTTGAGACAGATAATGATTTGTGTGCACCATATACCCATCCGTGCCATACAGAATATCAAACTTGCGCGCCGACACCTCCACAGAATATAACTCCCCACTTTCATGCACAAGCAAGTGGTTATACCCCGCGGCACGATGCGGAACAAGCGTCCGACCTATGGCGCCGGAAAGACGTTTTGCCGCCAACACCGCCCGCGAAACCACAAGCCGCGGGATCCCGATACGGGAATCGTTTGGATACACAGAGTCAATTAACTGGGCAATGCCATAGGCGTTGAATCCCACATTGGGCAGGAGTCCGCCATACGTCATGGCAAGATACGGTGGTTCATTTGTCGGTTTCGCGCTGACAACATACACATCATTCTCATCCTCAGGAACCCAGTCTTCGTTATGCGCGGCAAGTACGTGACCGTCCGCTGTGCGCTCCTCGTTCACCGTAAAACTGGTGCAACGGGTCAAGTGCAGGGCATCCACAGTGACCGCCTCCATGACATTGAGCGTCACGATCTCGGCAAAAGGGATATTTGCCCCCTCCGCAATACCGCGCCACTCATCCACATATTGCGGGTACCGCTCCTCTGCAAAAGGCAGGTACTTGCGCGATTGTATCTGCGCGCCCTCCCAGGTCAATTCGAGCGTGCCATACGCCTGCTCTATCAATTTACGTGCATTCTCCACGCTATGTCCCACTTGTTCGCGACGCGCCTCGCCGATCTGTTGTCCCATCTCACGGTGTGTGCCTTTGACCTCGATCAAAGGCGGCGGCGAATTGTGAACAATTGTGTTTGGAATGGGGACTTCTTTCAAAGCCATACGACCTCCATAAAATAAAAACCCGCCCCGAGATTCTATTTCGGAGCGGGCGGAATTATATCACGCAAGGAAATTGCAATTAGGATGCAGGAGGCACCTGATCGGCATCTTCCGGTGGACTGTAAACGCCTCTCGCGGGACTTTGAACTGCCTGTGCCCCGAACCGTGTCACCACCACCGAACCGATCGCCAGCAAACCAATCACTGCAGGGACAACCCAGGTAAAACAACCCACGACCCAGGAAATATTGCCCACAGCCTGGATGGAGCCAACGACGAACATCAACAGGAATGTTCCCAGTCCTGCGTTGACCACCATCGCCCAATCCTGACGCACAGCCTTCGCCAACCGTTCGCCAACCTCCCGCCCGATGGCGACCATGCCGAATAACCAGGCAAAGACCAGCGCCACCACAGGGATTATGGTAAGAAACAGAGCAACGCCAACGATGATGGACAATAAACCTATACCACCGACCATGAGCGGTTGCGCAACAACAGCATGCGAGACCTTGTCCAAGCGCTCCTGGAAGAACAGGACTGTCAGCACTCCCAAAATCGCCATCAACAGCGAAGTTGCAAATATCCTTCCGAACTCGGAGAACGGATTGAACCTTACATTCACTACACTTGGGATACCGGGAATACCCGGAACATCAGGTACGCTGGGGATATCCAACACAGGCGGAGGAACACGTCCATTGGGGATGTCGATCTGCGGAGCCACATTGTTGATCAGGTCGCCCATAATCTCCGCGCCCACCGCTTTTTGGATCTGTCCACCCACCAGCACCACATCACCTGCGACCACGGCAGTTTCCTCCAATTGGATCTGCCCGCCAACAACAACGACATCGCCATTTAACGCGCCGTCACTCACAATGTTCCCGCCAATGACTACAAGGTCGCCATTGAGTTCGGCGCCTTCACTAACAGTCACATTGCCGCCGAATAGGACAAGATCGCCATCGAAAGGCTCGCCGCTCTCAATTGTTATATTGCTCCCAAAGATGACCCTCCCACTGCCGGGCCCCGGTCCCTGTGCATACGCGGAACCTGTGGGCAGGAGCAAAAGCGCCAGCAACAATAAAAAGGTTATGGTTCTAAATTTTGTTTTCATTCATTAAACTCCTTGCGGAACACGAGTGAACCGCCAGATGGATACGGACCAAATAAGGCTGGTGCCTGCAAACGCCGAAACAAGGATCATCCATGCAAACGGAGGCACAAAACCGGGGATGACATTAAGAAGAACCTCACTAGCTTGCGACATTGCCTGTAATGTCGTTATGAGAAATATCCCCCACTCCACAAGAGCCGCAATCCACGCCGCAGGCGAAGATAGAAAGGATAATATCGAGGGACCAGCCAGCCACAACAGGAAAGATAAGCCACCGATCAGGAACAAAACGGCTCCCCAGATCCTGCGGCGATGGTCGGCAAGTTTACGTTCCGCCAGGCGCGCCTGAAAGCGTGTTGTAAAACCCTCGGCGGGCGAAATAACCTTCACTGAACGCAAGACCATCCCCGTTTCAACGAGCGCGGAACAATACGTGCACGAACGTACGTGCATATCAAGTTCACGCTTCTGTTCCAGCGTCATGGGCGTTTCATTCAACAACCACTCTTCAAAAGGCTGGTGTTTCATAAGCTCTCCTTTCGGGGCGGGTGCTGGGTATCGTCTCAGCCTGCCACATGCCTGCCAGCGCCCGTCTTGAGCGATGCAGGCGGCTTTTCACCGCGCTTACCGTAAGATTTAAAGAATCTGCAATTTCCACTTCGGAAAAATCGTGCCAATAACGCATGATGACCGCGGCTCTGTCGGTCGTATCCAGGTCCTTCAACAAAAGGTGAAGGCGGTCGCGCTGTTCCCGTTTGACGGATTCAATTTCCGGGTCCGGGGCTGAAGCGTCCGGCAGTTCGAAGGTCATGCCATTGTCGTTCTCGGCGTCCATCGAAAACATCGTGAACTTCTTCTTGCGGAGCAGGTCAATACAGTAATGCGCGGCGATGGAGAGTATCCACGTACCAAACGAACGCGACACATCGTAACGGTGCAGGTTTTGATATGCCCGCAGGAACGTTTCCTGCGCGGCATCCTCCGCCGATCCAGGCTCGCCCAACATGCGGTAACACAGGTTATATATGGGTTTCTGATAGGTTTCAACGAGTTGTGTAAACGCCTCGTCACTGCCTTGTTGCGCCTGGATTGCCCAGGTCTTTTCGTCGGTCACTCTCGCTCCTATAAGACTTTCCTACAAACACTTACGAGACAGGCAGGAAAAAGTTGCAACTTAATGGACGTGTCCACGCCCTTCCCCGCCTCCCTCTGGACCTAGAATTTGTTCCCATTTTCCAAGCGAATCGGTCCTGAGAGCGAATAAAATGGCAATGGCGGTTGAGAGCGGCACAGCGCTGACTAGTCCCAGAGACCCGACCAGTGTGCGCACGATTTCCTCCGCCACAAACTCAAAATTGACAAGGTAGCCCAGTTCCCCCTGCCCTAATGTGAACAACAGAAGCATGGGGAGCGATGCCCCCGCGTACGCCAGTACCAGAGTGTTGACAGTCGCCGCCACGTGGTCTTGCCCGATCCGCATGGCAGATCGAAACAAGGCTCGGAACCTGAGAGAAGGATTGGCATAATGCAACTCGAACACCGCCGAAGCCTGAGTGGTGACAAGATCGTCCAAAACTCCCAGCGCTCCGATGATCATGCCGCCAAGTAAAAGTCCGCGCAGGTTGATTTGTGTGTTGAGCATTTGAAGCAGGAATAAGGCGTTCTCGTCCCCGGAGCCGGTCAATTTTGTGAAGGCGACAAAGACCGCGGCAAGAGTCCCTGTAATGAGCAAAACCAGCATCATGCTGACCACTGCCGCATGTGTCTTGAGATTCCAACCATAGGTCAAATACAGAGTAACCCCAAGCAGGATGATCGAACCGAGAATACTCACACGCAACGGGTCACCACCGGATAATATGCGGGGAATAATATAGCCAATGATCACTATCAAACTGAACGCCATGCTCAACAGCGAGCGGAAACCCTTCCAGCGGCTGATAAGGAGTATGGCTCCGGCAAATATCGCAGTCAGCCATAAGAGTGGTGTCGCGCGGACAAAATCAACGAAGTAAACTGTCAACACCCCATCCGGACGTAATCCAATGGTTACAAGAATGGGATCACCAGCCTCGAGGTATATCACGCTCGAAAGCACCTGCCTCTTGCCATAATCCATCTCCATGATAATGCCTTGATATTCCCCAGTCATTATCTCCACACGCGCAATCTGGTATCGCTGTGTCACTCCGCCCAGGTCAATTTCGCCGTCTTCGATTATATCTATTACTCGCGCCCGCGTGGTCTCTGAGCCAAATGCAGACATGGAGATATTCGGCAGACCCACGGGTTTAAGCAGGTAGAACAACACAATCACAAAAATAAGAAGAATAACTGCCCTGGCTAGTTTTCTCAATCTCATATTTTCCAGTATACCCCTATCTAACCAACAAAAAAGGCACACGGCGGGTGTGCCTTTAGTAACTCCATTTATCGATGAACCTTTTACCCGCTCTTACTGCCCCTGCCATTCTTCCTGCTTCCACCGTTTTTCCCGGATTTTCGGAGGCGCTCCGCCATTTTTTTCGGTTGGGTCTTGATCGCAGTAATGGCGCTTTTAACTCCTTCTTCCATGTCAGATGGCATTTGTCCATGTTCAAGGAACGAGATCAAATTTTTAGAACGCGAACCGGTGTCCGGCTCTTTTGTAGATTTCGAAATATAGTCGCCATAATATTTCGGCGAGTACAGAGATCGGTATTGATAATCGTAATAGCTGTTAGCGCTCTGTTCAGAAACCCTATTGAAGACAATCCCTAGCAGGTGCGCCTTGGAACGGTTCAATTGTTCCTTGATCGTCCTGGCTTGCTCCTCAGTGGTTTGACCAGGCTCCAGAATCAGGATCACACCGTCCACCCTGGATGCCAGATTGTACGAGTCTGCGATAATGAGCGGTGGAGCATCCACCACCACAACTTCAAACCTCTCTCTCAGGTCGCCCAGGATGGAGCCAATCCGTTTGGATCCAACCACTTCAGTGATGTTCGGCGGAATCTTGCCTGCTGTGATCACTTTCAAATCGCCGTTTTCCCAATTGCGTACAACGCTATCGATATCCGCTTTATTTCGGATTAGATCTGAAAGTCCGGGCTCCTTATCCATATCTAAGGCTTTGTGAACGGTAGGTCTTCTTAAGTCTGCATCGACTAAAACAACCTCCTGATCACCTTGCGATATCGACAAAGCTAGATTTGTGGCAACAGTGGTCTTTCCATTTCCCTGGCTCGGGCTGGTAATAAGAATAGTCCTGACCGGGTTGCTGACCTGGAAAAACTCGATGTTTGAACGTAACAATCGGAAATTCTCAGCAATAATCGAATTCCGGTCTTGGGCAACAAAAGTTGCGTTATTTTCTTTCTCCAAGAGTTCAGAAATATAACCTATCACCGGCAGAGCGAAAATTCGTTCGACATCGGATGTGGTTTTGACCGTGCGATCAAGGAAATCAAGCAAATATGCCGCGCCAGCGCCCAAGCTGAAACCCACTAGACCAGCCAATCCAATGATAATAAACTTGCTTGTTCCGACAGAACGCGAGGGCAGGTTCGCAGGTTCAACAACTGACAGAATATTTAGCGCTCCCTCCTGTGAGTTGGCAAGAAAACTGGCGTAACTCTGACGCAGGCTGAGCAGTTTCTGAGTCTGCTCTTTGATGTCATTTTCGATATTGGCAATCTGACTCGCACTGTTTAATCCAACCAGGCTGGACTGCAATTCTTCGATTTTCTTTTGCGTCTCTTCGATCTGGTTCTGAAGACTGGACAACTGTTGACCGATAAATTCCTGGCGCCCACCGGTTTCGGTGCCGCCAATGGCAGGGCTTTGAAGCATTAATTGCCGCGCCAATTCATTGGCAATTACTTGCGCCCGTTGTGGGTTTGTGTCTGTAACGGAAATCTCCACCATCTGTGTACTTGGTACAACCCTGGCCTGATATTGAGGAAGCCAGTTAATACCCAATGCCTCCATCGTTGCCTGTTGGATCGGCTCACGGCGCGCCATATCAGCATAAATAGATGCAAGTTGTTGAGAGATAAAAATCTGACCGGATTCAGGGTTTGGATCCATGATGGTCGTACCAATAACCAACGTGGTCCTGGATATATAAACATCTGGCTGAAACAGGGTGGACACACCGCTTGCAATCACTGCAAGCATGGTCACAATAACTTCAAGTCTCCACCATCGAATGAGAGGTCTGAGATAAGCGTTGATTTCCATATATGGGTAATATTACTTCAAATT
>DATDAG010000144.1:0-11781 GCA_036525495.1 Anaerolineales bacterium | reverse complement strand
CCCGAAACGGGGAGGACGTTTTTATCAAAACAGTCTCGCGGACTTCACATCCCAAGACCACGTTCATCGCCCCGCCCATTGACGTTGACAAAGCTGAGCTCGCTTCCCTTGCAACCCAAACGCTGACCCGCGACCCTTAATTTTCACATCCCTAGACTGTTTTCATCTCCCCCAATACTTACACGCGTTTTATAAAAAGGAAAGAGCATATTCCTCCCCAATTTGGCTAGGTATTGGTAAGCACAAACACCTCAGATGCATCGAAAATCTGCATTGAAAGGAGACTGCTAAAATGAGCGATTGGAACAAGAAGATCATCGACGAATTCCGTGCCAATGACGGAAAGGTCGGTGGTCACTTTGAGGGCAAAACCTTATTACTTTTACACACGACCGGAGCCAAAAGCGGACAGGAACGCATCAACCCGACAGCTTACGTGAAAGATGGTGAGCGGTTCGTGATCATCGCTTCAAAAGGTGGATCGCCAACCAACCCTGACTGGTATTACAACCTGACCGCCAACCCGCTGGCAACGGTGGAAGTGGGAACAGAAACATTCCAGGTTCGCGCAGAGGTCGCGGAAGAACCCGAGCGGACCCGCCTTTATAACAAAATGGTTGAGATGATGTCTGGGTTTGATGATTACCGTCACAAGACTACACGGGTGATCCCTGTCTTTGTGCTCACCCCCAGGAAGTAAAGATTGCCAACAAGTCAACAAAACGGTCTCGCGGACTTGACATCCTGAGACCGTTTTTCATTTTGCAAACAACTGCCTATCGCCAAGCCCTCCCTAAATCCGCAGGATTTGGGGAGGGTGACCGAAGGTCGGGAGGGGCTTCATTCAAACCTCTCTCCCGTCTCCCCCACGGGGGAGAAGCTATTTGCTCCTCCAACAAAACATCCTCTTGGAACATCAACAACCCCATCCCCAGAAAAGGACTCAACCCAATGCCATCTCCTTTAGGAGAGGGGCAAGCTGACTTGCCGATTATTACGGCTATCTGGGAGAGATCCCTCCCCTCCTCCCATCCCAACTCCGTCTTTCATCCACCTATTTACCATACAATATATTATTAAGAAGAAATCATAGTAGTTATCAACGAAGCAAGTAATTTCACAATCTCCTGCCCTAATCCAGTCAGGCTCAAGATTTGAACTAGTTGAGATCCAAGGAATCTATAAATTATTCTAGTATTGAAAGGCCATACAGGAATATTTCTATTCTCATCCGATAGATTATCGATATTTGTTGAACATTTTTCTGCATAATAAAAAAACTAACAATAGCCACAATGTAAGACAAGTTCCACATTACATCACCAGAATACCCCCAATTTTCTTGACGAAAAAAGATTAAATACAACAACATTATCCAAGGAATTATTTTTAGTGATATACGAAGTATGTTATTCTCAACAGGCTGAAAACTATCTAACAAAATATTCAGCATGGTAATTTCACTTTTCTGATCTTCGGTACTATTTTCTACCATTTTTGATGTTTTCTTTGGCATAATCATAATTCTCCACTACATCGTAGGTTTTATCATAATCATATAACATCATAAATAACAACTAAAAATTCCATTGTCTTTCCCGCCACCCTATCAACTCACTCAACCCGCTCGCTTCGCTTTCCCTGCGGGCACTTCGCGGGGACGATGACGCCAGGAACGACCATAATTTACATGGTTTCATTCTGTATTTTCCCAATATCCCATGAATTCTGCCATTGGTAAACTCGGCGTCGCATCGCCCTGCCTGCCTGAATTCCACGTCACGATCAGATCGCGTTTCGAGCGCGTGATGCCCACATAGAACAGGCGCAGGCGTTCCTTCACATAATCCAACCGCGAGCGCAAGGTCGCCGCGCCTTCCTCATACCAGTCATATTCACTCGTCGACTCCAGCGCCGTCAACTGCGCCAGCGCCTCCGCTTCGAGATTCAAACCGCTCCGCACGAACCAACGCTCCGAAATAAAACGGTCATTCGGCATGTTCGATGGGAAGTCATAATTATTGACCGACATCAAATACACGCGGTCCCACTCCAGTCCCTTCGCCTTGTGCATCGTCGTCACCACCACCCGTCCGCGATGGCGTTCGGGGTCAAAGCCCGAATCATCCGACGAGAACCCAATGAAGCGCCGTTCGTTCTTCGCGATCACCGCCAGCTCCGACGTCAACTCAGGCAGGCGCCAATCCGCGTGATCGTCCGCCGCCTGTCTCAGCACCAGCGCGAGTTTATGCGCCAGCGCCAGATCCGACGCTTCGCTGAACACATCCTGCGCCAGCGTCAGCACCAGTTGATCGATGGGCAGAGTCACCGCGTTCAACCATCTCTGGACATTGACTCGGAACGCGCTTAATTCCTGGATGACTTGCTCCGCCTCTGTCTCACCGATACCTGCCAGCCAGTCATTGGCATTTTGTGGCGCGATAAAATTTTCCACATCTACCAGCTTACGCAACATGGCTGGGATCTGTTCAATGTAGGGGCGACTCTCTACATCTTCTTCTGATTCATCCTTCCCCACATTACTATTACTTCCAAAAACTTCTCTACGATACACACGATACGCATTCGCCAACTTCCGCCCCGAACTCGGGTCTGACAGATACGACAGCAGCATATTCAACGACCCCGCCGCCGCCCGCGTCTCAGACGTAGACGAGATCAACTCGATCGGCTCGATCCCCTTCTGTCTCAGTGCATTGACCACTTCCACGCCGCGGGCGTTGCGTGGCACCAATACTGCAATGGTCGGCTGTTCCTCAATGGGAAAACTCGCAACAGAATCAAGATATCCCTTGATCGACTTGACCACCGCTTCCATTTCTTCATCGGGCGTGAAGCGGGTGCTGATGAACTTGATCCCTTCAGGGTTATCGGGCGGGTTCTGCTGCGGGTCATCTTCTGGTACAGGCACGATATGCGGCAGGGATAACGCCGTCCGCGCATTGGGTTCGGGATGTTCCTGCATCGTCCAGTCGATGAGGTGATTGGCAACAGCCAGCACCGATGGCTGAGACCGCCCCGACTCGGGCATGTCCGCGTGATTGTTGTTCTTGATAAAGTCACGCAACAGATCTGGGTTGGCTGTTGTGAACGTTTCAAAGATGGCTTGGTTCGGGTCACCCACGCGGACCCAATTTCCTAAGTCTCCGCTGGTTGAGTAGCCCTGAGCGTTCGTTGCGAAGGACATATCGAAACCAGAAGTCGAAGGTGTGGTCCCGATACGCTGCGCTACTCGACCACCAGAGAGTAACTCTAATATCCTCTGCTGCGTCAAACTCGAATCCTGCGCCTCATCTTCCAAAATAAATGGATAGCGATAACGCAAGCGTTCCAAAAATTCTTCGTCGTTTTCGAGCAACGTCAACGCCAAACGAATGAGGTCATCAAAATCCACGGCGCCGCGATAGGCGAGCGCACGTTGATAGTCCGCGTAGATGCTGTAGCCGAGTTCAGCTAAAGACAACGGGGCAGGAGAAGCGTCAAGTTTGGCACGCAGGCTTTCGGGAGTCAGGAGGCGATCTTTGGATGAACGGATAAAGGCTAAAGCGAGGGAGTCCAATAAATTGGGAAGTTGGTCACGTTTGACCCATTCCGTTTTGGATTGATCCATGGCGGGGTCGAGATAATCATCCAGCGAGTGCGACGCCAGCCACGCATTGACCGACTCGCGGCGGATGAAACCCGCCTCACGCTCGTCAATGATGCTGAAACGCTCTTCCAGCCCCACGCGCGCAGGCTTCTCGCGAACGATGTCATGCGCCAGCCCATGCAGTGTGCGGACGCGATATTTGAAAAGCGGCTGGATGGTGTTATCGAAAAAACTCTTGATGCGGTTCTCGAAATTATCCACCGCCGAGTTGACAAGCGTAACAATGAGCACTTCCTGATCATCGCCGAGCGCCCCGTTCTGAATGATCTGCGCCGCCAACGCCGAGAGAATATGCGTCTTCCCCGCGCCAGGGACGGCGGCAATACCCAGCCGCCCGCCATCATAGCGGAGGATGTTTTCTTGGGAAGGACGAGGGGTGAAGTTAGTCATATTTTTGAACCGCGAAGCTCGCTAAGAGCGCTAAGATTCTTTTTTATGAACCGCTAAGAACGCAAAGGTCGCAAAGGTTTAAGTTGTTTTCTTCGCGTGCTTAGCGCTCTTAGCGATAAAAATTACGGCTTCCTAATAAAGCCTGCTCGATTGGGTGGTTCTTCGAGTCCATTTACGACTCTTTGGATTCCGTTTTTAATTAGTTTCACATTCCAGTTTATCAGAAAGCCAAGTTTTATATTTTTGAGTTTCATATACGTAAGCAATTGAGCCATATGGATAGGAAAAACTTCGTCAACTGCCTTATTTTCCACAATGATCATATCGTCAACCAACTCATCAATTCTGTAACCCTGATCAAACTCTTGTCCATCGTAGACGATAGGTAGCTTCAGTTCAGTGAGTACAACATGCCCACGCTTTTGAAGTTCGTAAACATGACAGGCCTAATAAGCCGATTCAAGCAAGCCTGGTCCAAACTCTTTATGGACCTTGAAAGCCGAATCAACAATGTCTTTCCCGATTGCTTCAATATCTGCACCCATCTAAACTCCTTTGTTCTTCTTCGCGATCTTAGCGCTCTTAGCGGTTAATTGTTTTTGATTTTTTAATAGCAAGCCACCGAAAAATATTTTATCAGCGTATTGTTGGTCATATCCGCTTCACGGATGGGAACTACCTATGATTTGAAAATGCTCAGCGGCACGTATGCAGAGACGATGAAGTTAGGCGCGTCCACGATCTCGCTGATCTTCAGGTCAACTGCTACACTGCATAATATATATGCCTGACTGGGGGTCAATCCGTGCGTATCCACCAGCCACTGAATCATATAACGGATGGCGTTCTTTGCGTTTTCGAAGAGGTCGGGCCCATGCGCAGTGGTGGCATGGAATCCCTTGTTGTCAAGTTTGGTGAGCGGGCTTTTTGTTTCGAATTGTGCTTCACCGACAGACAAATCCTTTCGGACGTTGAAGCGCAGGGTTACCTCCATGGGGGATTCGATACCTGTTCCACAGACTTCGCCATCGCCCTGTGCACTGTGGCAATCGCCGCAAGCAAACAAGGCTCCCTCGACCAGAACCGGCAGTAAAAGCCTGGAACCGGGACCCAGATCACGGATATCCATGTTGCCGCCATTCTGGCGCGGCGGAATCGTGTCAAGGCGACCGGGTTCTGTCGGAGCCACGCCCATTACCCCGCAAAAAGGCTGGAATGGCAGGACGATATCCTTTACGCCAAAATGACATTGATCGTCTTTCAGTCCCCAGTGGTGTATATAAGTAGAATCAAAATCCTCCGCTAACAAACCGAATCCACGCTCATGCCCGCTCCACCCCCAACCCTTGTGATCCATATTCAAAACTTCCACCTCGAGGGCATCATCGGGTTTTGCTCCCTTAACAAAAACGGAACCAACCAGCGCATGAATTAGAGACAAGTCCATCTTTGCCAGGTCAGCATTGGTCCAGGCAGGGGTAACTTGTCCACATGGTTCAGGGCAGTCAAAGACAACCGTATCTCCTGATTCGATTTCAAGGCGTGGAGCAACTGAGTTATCCCAATAGGGTTGTGTCACACTGCCATCAAGAAAATGTTCTGCCATTATTCATCTCCCTTGCTTCAAGAGGGCTAACAGTTGATCCATTGAATGATTGTCTATTCTGTAAAATTGCCGATGCCAAAATAGTTCAGCCTAAAAGCCATAAGCCGAATAGTATTTTATCAGCGTATTGTTCGTCATGTCCGCTTCACAGATGGGGTTCGTCTTGGATAGTGTTGATATTTTATCGGTACGGATCATAATTCTGTAACTCTTTGTCTCTTCCCAACGTCTTGAATTTGAATATAATCGAGAAATCCAATCTGGATTATCAGATTAATTTCTTGAACGAAATATTCCGCCCACAAGGCGGAGGGAGGCTCCTGACAACTGAATATCACACATCCCTCTCTGGTGGTTGCACGTATGCACGAAACACCAATTCAATGAGGAGAATTACCAATGCGTAACAAAAGTTCGTTTCGTTTCGTTATGATATTTACCCTGACCGCCCTCGTGATGCTCTTTCCCTTAACCGTAGGAGCAAGCCATTCGTGGGGAAACTACCATTGGGCGCGCACATCCAATCCATTCACCCTTAAGATTGGCGACAACGTAAGTTCCGCGTGGGATCCCTACCTAAATGAGGCGATCAGCGACTGGAACGCATCCAGCGTCCTTGACCTGACCAAGGTGGCAGGTGGAACCCGCCCAAAAAATTGCCGTCCTACAAGCGGACGGATCGAAGTCTGCAATGCCAATTACGGCAACACCGGCTGGCTTGGCATTGCACAGATCTGGGCGAGCGGTGATCATATCACGCAGGCTGTCGCCAAGATGAACGATACTTATTTCACCACTGCGCAATACAACACTCCCGCGTGGCGGCGACTCGTCATGTGCCAGGAGATCGCGCATGATTTCGGTCTCGACCACCAGGATGAAGGTTTCGGCGCTCCCAACCTCGGTTCATGCATGGACTATACCAACGACCCGGATGGCGGCGGGGCGTATGGTCCGAGCAATGAGCATCCGAATGCCCATGACTTTGAACAACTGGAAAGCATCTATGCCCACCTTGACAGTTCAACAACGATCAGCGCAGCCCCTCCCGGCTTTATGAATGCTGATGTTCATGCGGTGTCGAATTGGGGAGAGAAAGTCCACGAATCCGCCGATGGACATTCTGCCCTTTACGTCCGCGACTTTGGGGATGGCTTCAAGATCTTCACGCACGTATTTTGGACTCTGGAGAATTAAGGAATCAAGTTTACAACAAGGCGGCGGGGAACATCCCGCCGCCTTGTTGATCTACTTCGCCTTTGTCTCTCGTTTCCGAGCTTCTATCACCATTCGCTTCGAACAGTTTACTGGCAGTAAACTGAAAAATATTTCAGCAACGTATTGTCCGTCATATCCATCTCACGGATGGGGTTTTCCCCTGAATTGGCGATCACTTCAATTCCCAAATTCTTATTCCCTAACAAATCTATAACCACCATTAGCTTGATGTCCTGACCTGGTCCAAGGTTGAACACTTCCATATTGGAAGTTCCAACCACACCATTGAACTGCTCCGCCCACTCGTTGAGGCTGTACTTACTTTGACCGAGGATAAAGTACACGCCAATATTGAAGCGGCCAAAATTACTCGTGCCTGCCTTTCCAATATTGCGAACAAAGACGTTGAATTCTATGATCGTGCCTTCCGTTTCTGGCACGCAGATCGGGTCACTGATGGCGGTCACGGTCAGGTCAGGCAATTGGCTGTTAGAAACGAGGGTAGGAATAGTTATTGGTGTCAGCGTGGGAACTGGTGTGTTTGTTGACGAATTGGGCGTCTGTCCTGCATCCAATGTAGCGAACCAGGCAACAGCCGTTTGCTTGTCTTCCTCCGTGCAAGGCCATTCACAGGCGGGTTCAATAGTTTGAGAGGACTCGGGGATAATCGCTTCGCTGTTTTGACAGGAAAACAAGAACAGGCTGGAAACCAGAAATGCAACAATCGTAACCCTTTTAATCATTACGATTAGCTTTCACCCTGCTCTGTCAACACCTTTTGGAAGGCACGTAACAATTCACCTCGCTGTTCGAATCCGCTTTCGCCAAGTTCGGAGAGACAGATGTAGATATGCTCCTTGCATCGGTACAGCAATCCCGAAGTAAGACGCGCCAACGCTTCTTTACTATATTGGACATCGTCCGCATCCATCCACTGCCGACCTGGCTCCCATCCACGAGATAACACATGCGGATGCGTTAACGGTTGGGACAGGCGCTCATACCATCCGCTTGAACCGACATCCAGCCAGAACTGGACGGTCACTGGACGGTTCATCATCAGGAATGTGTGAGCTGGTGCGACCAAAATCGCATCTTTATCTTCGCTGCGCCATGATTCTACGTAAGACGCCGCGATGACCCCATCCTGCAGCATGGAGAGGTATTCTTTCCCGAGACCTGACAGGTTTTCGAAACCTGTCAGGTCTAATGAAATACGGAATTTCTTTACCGACTCTACCAAACTTGCCGCCACACGGACCGAGTCAAAGTTGGAATGATAGCCAAACCCCTGCTGTGACAACACTTCACCAAACATCTTCCGCAGGAAATGATCGAGGGGTAACTGATCGCCTTCACGATATGCCAAAAGCCAATCACGCAAAACCGAATAACGATTGCCAACACTGTATGTAATTCGCTCTTGAACATCGGGCTTGATTTGGTCAAAAGTTGAAAGTTGAAGGTCGCGTTGACGATAGATGATATCCGTGAGCAATTGCGCGCGGACAAGATCAAGCCCTTCGATGGATTGCATGAGCGCGTACGCCACGTCAAATTTTGGCGGGTGAATGTTCCAATGCGGGTGTGCCAGTGTGGCAAGTGTGATTAATGAATGAGATGCGGGTTCATCGCGTAACGAGCGTGACGGTCTATGTGAACGCCAGGGGATGTTTTTCTCTTCAAGTCTGTGCGTGATCGAAAAGCGCAGGGCATCCGAGAGATACGGCGCAAGAATTACGATTTCAGATGGATGGATTTGTGAATTGGAGACCAGAGACTCGATTTCCTTGACAACAGAATCCAGAAGCTCAGGATAGAAATGAGATTGGATAATGGAGAGAGCCGACTCTCCCCCACTTTCATCTTTCGTCTCTCCATCGTTAGGGAGTATCTTTCCAACAAGCGAAGCACTCAACTCTGCCACATCTTCCGACATCACAAAACTATCTTCGAGTTGAATATGCTCACCGCACAGTTCACGTAATGCCCAGCCAGTTTGAACGTCCGCACCGAGGAAGTAGCGGAAGCCTGCTCCTTCATCATAGAGAAGCAATGTAGAATCAAAGGATGGTAACCAGTCGCGAATCACGTCATGCGCGCGCGGACCATCTTCTTCCACGTTATCGTAGATCAAATGGCGGTATGTTCTTGAAAGATAATCACGGACAATATCTTGCTTCCAGAGAATATTTGAGAAAACTTCGAGTTGCAACGAGAAATCCAGCAGGTTGTGGTCGAGGCAGTACTGCCGAAAGCGATTGGCACATTCCTGCGCATCTTGATACACACGTCTCTGGGCAGGGTCGCCGAAGTAGGATGAGTCAAGGCGTGAGCCAATGTCCGTGTGTGGGAAGCCGATCACAGCCGCTTTGTTGAGGTTATCTATGATTTGGGAATACAGTCGATTACGGTCAATGGTCACGGATTCAAAGAAGCCTTCATCCAATAGCGGGCGGACGAGGTATGCCATGTAATACTGCGCGGTTTCCAGCGTGAGAAAAACAGGAGGCTGATCGGGGTTGGCAAATCCCGCCGCTTCTACTGCAATGGGCCAGAAAAGATCGACCATGCGACGGGCGAGACCGCCGATCGTGGCAGGAGTCACCTCACCACCCGCGCTTCTTTCGGGGCTGTAAAGTAGGTCGAGGTATGGCTCTTGCAAAGTGCGTTGCGGAGTCAACATTAGGATCGATTCACCGGGTATACCTTGTGCAAGAAGGTAACGCATCCGCTCGACACCTGAGGTGGTTTTACCCGTCCCAGCCGCGCCAGAGATGAAGAGTTTGGAGTCAAGGGGAAATTCAATGATCTGATGCTGAATCAATGATAAATCAGGCATGAAGCGAGGGTAAAGGATGGAAGTCGTTTTGTCAACAGGATTGAAGCCGATATGCAATTATGTTAAAATCGCCCAATGACATTCGAAATCGGGTTGATGTTGTTCATCATCGTTGCCGCGGTCGTGTTATTTGCGACAGAAAAATTGCGCGTGGATGTCATCGCGATGCTGGTTTTGCTCACGCTTGCACTCACAGGGTTGGTCACGCCAGAGCAGGCTTTCTCAGGTTTTTCAAGTCCCGCAGTCATCACCGTTTGGGCGGTATATATCGTTTAAGGCGCGCTGTTTCAAAACAGGCGTGACCGATATCATCGGCGAACGCATCGCGCGCATGGCAGGCAACAGTGAACCGCGCTTGATCGCGATCATCATGCTTGCGTGCGGAACGATGTCTGCATTTATGAACAACATCGGCGCGACCGCCGTGATGCTGCCGGCGGTCGTAGGCATCTCGCGCAAATCGGGCATCCCGCTTTCACGATTGCTGATCCCGTTGTCGTTTTCATCATTGATGGGCGGCAATATGACACAGATCGGCACGCCTCCAAATATTCTCGCTTCGAGCATCCTGACCGAACGCGGATTACAGTCTTTCAACTTCTTTGATTTCACTCCAATGGGAATGATCGTTTTCGGCACCGGCATTCTTTACATGGTTTTCATTGGGCGGCATTTACTCCCTGCTCGGAAAAATGTGGAGGACAGCCAGGCAGACACGTTGCGTGAATACATCACCGAACTGCACGTATTGCCCGACAGCGCCATCCTTGCAAAGCCGCTTGCCGAACTTCAACTCGCCGATAATTACGATATCAGCATCTTTGGCATCATCCGCAATGGACGGAAGTTGGCGCGCATCGAGGGGTCGACCACAATCGAAAAAGACGATACGCTGATTGTTTCGGGGGACGCGCGTTCTCTGATGGATGTTGTGGACAAATTGGGGCTGGTCATCGCATCGGACGCTCAATCCAAACTGTCGGACCTCGGGACTGATACCATCCAGGTATTCGAAGCCACGCTGATGCCGCGCTCCAAGCTGACAGGCAAATCGTTGAAGCAGATCAACTTCCGTGAAAAATATGACCTGACCGTGCTGGCGATCTGGCGGCTATGGTTTTCTCATTATCGCTTGACAAATTGAAAAAAGTAGATCCTTCTCGGTAAAATTGCAGGTGGATGCAAGCAAAAAAGCCGAGGAGGATCTGGAATGCAGTATAGCACAGCGAAGCTTGAGCGAGAAATCAATGCCGGTGGCATGGAGTTGGATCAAGGTAGTGTGTATGACCGCTTCTGCAAACTGACCGATCTGCGGGGAGTGAATGGGAAACGATATGAATTGGAGGCTGTGCTGACGATCATAGTACTGGCGAAGTTGTGTGGGGAAGATAAGCCGATGGGACTTGCGGAGTGGGCGAAACATCGAAAAGAAGAATTGGGCAGGCTGTTGTGTCTGAACTGGTCGAGCATGCCACATCACAATACCTATCGTCGGATTTTGGCTTACAAAGTCTATGAACAGGAAGTAGCTCAACTGGTAGGAGAGTACAACCAGCGAGGCGATGTGTATGCGCTGGATGGGAAGGCCAGGCGCGGCATGCGCAAGAAAGACGAGCAAGGACAGGAATATGGCTTGAGCGTTTACGATGTTGAGCAAGCCAAAGTCCTATCACAGGTGGAGGTAGGACACAAGGAAAACGAGATCACGAAAGCTCCCCAGGCCTTAAAAATGGTGAAAATCGAAAATCTCACAAAAAGTGGTCACCGGCGACGCGTTGCACACGCAAAGAGGACTGACCACTCAAATTCCGGAAGCCCAGGGCAATTATGTTTTGCCTGTGAAAGAAAACCAACCTCAGCTGTACAAAAACATCCAAGCCCTGTTTGCTCCTGAATATCCCAAGCCCGGCTTTAGCAAAATCCAGACCGACTTTCTCAGCGCACAAAAAACCAATAAGGGTCACGGACGGATTGAAACACGTTCGATCATCACCAGTGAAATGCTCAATACATACGCGGCTTGGCCAGGCATGGCGCAGGTCTATCGACTGGAAC
>DATDAG010000143.1:0-10343 GCA_036525495.1 Anaerolineales bacterium | reverse complement strand
TTGGGTCTGCCCGTAAAACCGTTATCGTTCAACAGTTTTGCGCAGGCGGTCGCCACACTTGCAGAACCTGCCACGCCCAGGCCGTCACTGCCATACAGAATGACAGCATCCTTCGACTTGAGGAACGCGTCGCTGATTTTGCTCTTCTTGCCAAGATCCTGAACGGTCTTTACTTCATCACCGTACGCGTAACGCACAATGTATGAAGCACATTTATCGAGTTTGGTCTCGCGCGGATTCAACACGATCAGGTTTGCGCCGCGCGCCGCCGCCTGTTTGACTCGTAGATACCAGATCGGCGCTTCTTCATATAAATTGGAGGCGACCACAACGATCGTAGTGCCCGCGCCCATATCGGCAAAGTTCGACCCCTCCCCCACACCGACCAGCGATGTCAACGCGCCGCCGCCCATGTGAGAGTAGAGATATGCTTTGCCCTCCGAATGTTCGGAAAGTGTCTTCAAGTTGAACAGGTCTTCGTTGGAGAGCCTGCCCGAAGCCAGGAAGACAAAGTTCTTCTTCGCTTTGAGGAAGTTCTCCGCGGCAAGTTTTGTCGCGGCATCCCAAGAGGCGCGCGTCAGTTTGCCGTCCCTGCGGATTTGCGGCTTTGCCAGTCTCTGTTTGCCCTCGGCATAGTGATAAGCAAAGCGTCCCTTGTCGCATATCCAGATTTCGTTCACTTCCTCGTTCTGCCGCGGCATCACGCGTTTGACAACGATCTTCCCACCAGCCTTTGCTTCACGACGAGTGTTCAACGTGGTGTTACATCCAACAGGGCATTGCGTACAAATGGAAGCCTGCGCATCTAATTCCCACGGGCGGGCGCCAAAGCGGAAGTCTGCCGTGGTCAACGCGCCAACGGGGCAAATGTCAGAAGAATTGCCCGAGAAAACCGAATCAAACCCGGGGTCCGAAAAAGAGACGATCTGTGTGCTGCGTCCGCGCTCATCGAAGCCGATGACCGAGTCTCCTGCGATCTCATCCTGAAAGCGGATACACCGCGCACATTGGATGCATCGTTCGCGGTCAAGCCAGATCAATTCGCCCAACGGCACCATCTTATCCATGCGTTTCTTTTCATCGAAGATGAAGCGGCTCTTGCCAGGACCATGAGCCATGGTCAGATTCTGGAGAGGGCATTCGCCGCCCTTGTCACAGATCGGGCAATCGAGCGGGTGCGATGTGAGCAGGAATTCCAGCGTTCCTTTCTGTCCCTCGCTTGCCTTTTCGGACTGCGTCAAAACCACCATACCATCTTCAACCTTATTCGTGCAAGCCGTTTCGAGTTTGGGCATGAACTGGATCTTCGGCACGCCGTTTTCCATCACGAACTGACCGGTGGCACGGTCGCGCACAGGACGACCGATCTCGACCAGACACATACGGCACATGCCGACAGGTTCAAGTTTTGGATGATGGCAGAAAACAGGGATATCTATGCCGATCATCTTTGCGGCATCAGCCACCAGCGTTCCTTCCGGAACTGTGACCGGCTTTCCGTCTATCGTAAGCGTGACTTGTTTAATCATTATGATTTCACCGCTTTTTCGAAATCTTTTCTAAAACGTTCTATCCCTGTGACAACCGCCATCGTCGAAAATTCACCAAGCGCGCACAGGCACTTACCCTGCATTTGTTTCGCAACATTCAACAGTAGGTCAACATCTTCAGTTTTGCCGTGTCCATCATGGATGCGTTCGGTCAGGTGCGACATCCAGTAAGTGCCTTCGCGGCAGGTCGTGCACTTGCCGCACGATTCATGGCGGAAGAAGTGCATGGTCTTGTTGATAAGCCAGTCTATCGAGACGGTTTCATCGACGACGATCACTGATGCAGAACCCAGGTCCCCGCCGATCGTGCGGACGGAGGCGTAGTCCATCGGGGTATCGAGTATTTTGTCGTCATCCACAAGAATCAGGGAGGAGGATGCGCCAGCGGGCATGATGGCTTTGACCTTGAGAGAGTCCTGCACACCGCCGCCGTGGGTGTAGATCAATTCACGGAAGGTTGTACCGAATGGCAGTTCATAATTCCCGGGTTTACGCACACGACCTGAGAGAGAGAATATCTTCACACCCGCGCTGTCAGCCGTCCCCATATTCTTGTACCAGTCCGCGCCGTTCTCTAGGATAAGCGGAACGTTGGTCAGTGTCTCGACATTGTTGACGATGGTCGGCTTGCCGTACAAGCCATAGGAGGGCGGGAACGGAGGACGCACGCGCGGCTGTCCGCGTTTGCCTTCCATCGATTCGAGCATGGCGGTCTCTTCGCCGCAGATATATGCGCCTGCGCCAAGATGAGTGTAGATCTTGAGCGAGTATTCTGTGCCAAAAAGATTCTTGCCAAGGAAACCTGCTTCTTCCATCTCAGCGATCTTCTCATCGAGGAAGGCGGCAACCTGCCAAAACTCGCCGCGCAGGTAGACATACGACGCAGTCGCGCCAACCGCATATGAGGCAATGGCAATACCCTCCAGGAATTGGAAGGGATTGCTCTCCATGATCTCGCGGTCTTTGAACGTGCCCGGCTCGGACTCATCCGCATTTGCCACAACATAGTGGGGCCAGTTCTTATTATCGATGAAGGACCACTTCAAACCGGTCGGGAAGCCCGCACCGCCGCGACCGCGTAGACCGGAGTTTTTGACCACATCGGTCACTTCATTGGACTGCATCTTCGTAACAGCGTTTTTGAACGCGGCAAAACCGCCGTTTTTCTTATAGACATCGATCTGGTTGATATCGGGAATATCCCGGTGACGTAAAAGGACGTGTGCCATTAGTTCCCCTCTCCGATCGCGTGCTTGAGCGTGCGCACCAATTCCATCGTCTTATCCACGGTCATGTTCTCGTGATATTTGATGCCGTCGGGTCCCTGCGTCTGGAACATGGGGGCTTTGTCGCACGCGGCGAGACACATCACAGCCTCGACCGTGACAAAGCCGTCCTCTGTCGTTTCACCAACCTTGACACCGAGATTGACGCACAAGGCGTTCATGAATTCATCCGCGCCGCGCAAGGCACAGGGAAGGTCCGTGCAGACTTGCATCCGATATTTGCCTGCCTTCTTGTCATGATAGAGCGTATAGAAACCTACAATGGCCGCGACATCTGTCTCGGTGATCTCGAGCATCTTCGCAATATCCTGCATGGCGGTTTTCGTAATATAGCCATCCTCACGCTGGGCAAGGTACAACAACGGCATTACCGCCGACCGCTTATGCTCGGTCGGATATTTCGACAATATTTGTTTCACTTCTTTCGGGAATTTTTTTACCAGACTCATCGGTCAATATCTCCGAGCACAATGTCAGTGGAAGCCAGAATGGCAACCAGGTCTGCCACCAAATGTCCCTTGGCGAGTTTGGATACAACAGACAAATTATCAAATGAGGGTGTGCGCCAGTGGACGCGATACGGTTTGGGTCCGCCGTCACCTTCGAGGAAAACACCCAGCTCACCGCGCGGCGATTCGATTGCGCTATACACAGACGATTTCGGCGCAGGGAAGCCTTCCGTCCACAACTTGAAGTGATGGATGAGCGCTTCCATGCTGACGCCGATCTCTGAACGCGGCGGAGCGACGAATTTGCGGTTGTCGCTTCGCACCGGTCCCATCGGAAGTTTGTTCAACGCCTGCTCCACGATTTTCAGAGATTCACGGAACTCCTGCACGCGGATGAGATAACGCGCATACGTATCGCCTTCCGTGCGCACAGGCACATCGAATTCGTATTGTTCATAGCCCATGTACGGGCGGGCTTTACGCAAATCCCAGTTCACGCCTGAAGCGCGAAGCATCGGTCCGGTCACACCATGTTGAAGGGCGGTCGCGGCGTCAAGTTTGCCGATGCCAAGCAGACGGTCCATAAGGATCGGGTTTTTCGTCAACAAGGTTTCGTATTCGTCAATGCGTTTGGGGAATATCTTGATAAAATCGCGCACTGCCGTCTCGAATTCCACAGGGACATCACGCCATAATCCACCGGGGCGGATGAAGGTGGTCATCATACGCTGACCCGAACATAATTCGAAAATATCCAGGACCTGTTCGCGTTCGCGGAAGGCATACAGGAACATGGACATCGCCGCCAGGTCCAAGCCAAATGTGCCGATCCATACCAAATGCGAAGCGATGCGCTGTAATTCCGTCAGGACCACGCGCAGGGCTTGAGCACGCGGAGGCACATCCAGGTCCACGAGTTTTTCCACCGCCATACAATAGGCAAGGTTGTTGCCCGTAGTGTTCATATAATCGAGGCGGTCAGACATAACCTCGGCTTTAAGATAGGTCTTGGCTTCCATGTTCTTTTCAATACCGGTGTGAAGGAAACCAATATCAGGGATGGCATTCACGATCACCTCGCCATCCAGTTCAAGCAACAAACGCAACACGCCATGTGTGGAGGGATGCTGCGGACCCATGTTCAATAACATGGTCTCGCCGGTCAGCGCGCGTTCTGAAACCAAATGTTTGTATAAGTCTACGCTAACTTCTTCAAGCTGGGCCATTCTTATTCCTTTGCATACGGCTTGCGAAGGTCGATCTCTTCGAAGTTGAATGTAAATTGCGGTTCTTCATAACCAAGCGGGAAATCCTTGCGAAGCGGATGTCCATCCATCCCCTCCGGCATCAGGATTCTTCTTGGATCGGGATGACCTTCGAACTCGATGCCGAACATATCGAGCAGTTCACGCTCGCGCCAGTTCGCGTTCGCATACACACGCGTCGCGGTTGGGACTTTAGGCTGATCGCCGCTTACAGGGACTCTCAACTGCACTGTCACATTTTTCGCCAGCGATGACAGTTGATAGATGACATGGAAACGCGGTAAAGTCTGCGGGAAATAATCGACTGCGGTGAGCGCCGAGAGCAATTCGAATTCAAATTTATCATGCAGGAGCATCAATGCTTCGATGATCTGTTCCGTGGTGACGAATACATGCACCTCGCCGCGAAACTCTTCATACGTTACATTGAACTTTTCCTGTAAAGCCTTTACGATAGGTTCGAGTTTGTTATCCATATTCGCTACCCCGTCATTGCGAGGAGGGCGTAGCCCGACGAAACAATCTACCCATCGTGGTGGAGATTGCTTCGTGGCGCGAGGCGCCACCCGCAATGACGTTACTTGACTGCTAAATCCTTGAATTTCTCGCCCTTGACCTTTTCATGCAAGGTCATAACGCCGTGGATCAACGCTTCCGGGCGCGGCGGACAACCCGCCACGAACACATCCACAGGGACAACTTCATCCACACCCTGCAAGATGGCATAGTTATTGAATACTCCGCCGCATGCGGCGCAATCGCCCATGGCAATCACCCATTTAGGTTCGGGCATCTGATCGTACAACCGTCGAAGCACAGGTGCCATCTTTCGCGAAACGCGCCCGGCGACGATCATCAGGTCCGATTGACGCGGGCTGGCGCGCATCAACTCCATGCCGAAGCGGCTCATGTCATAATGCGCGGCTTGCGCCGCCATCATCTCGATGGCACAACAGGCAAGCCCAAACAGCATGGGCCACATGGCATTCGTGCGCGACCAGTTGACCACATCTTCCAACTTCGCGGTCACGATGCCCATATCCCCAAGTTTCTGTTCTACTCCCATTCAAGGGCTCCTTTTCTCCACGCGTACACATATCCAACCAGTAATATGGCAATGAAGATGACCATTTCAATCAAACCGAACAACCCCAATTGACGGAAGACAATCGCCCATGGTAGGAAGAACACCACTTCGATATCGAACAGGATGAAAAGCACCGCGATTAGATAGAAGCGGACAGGCATGCGCCGCGTCCCTTCACCGTAGGGGTTCATGCCCGATTCATAGGGCATGGCTTTCACATCAGATTGTTTTCGTGGTCCGAATAAATATCCCAAACCTATTGCGATCAAGGCAACGATTGTTGCCAGCGTAATCATCAATGCAATTGCAACGTATTCGAGCATTAAGATACCTCACGGTGTCCCGATGTCTTCCGGGAAAACGCCCATCAATGGACGAAGTTTGTACTTTCTCGCACGTTCGGCAAAGTATAACATAATCGGTTTTCAGGGGGTAGTAAAAGTGCCTCTTTTCACAAAAGAGGTGATTTTAGTCATATTGGATGAATGATAGGAACTTAAGAAACATGTCACGCATAATGCATGATCTAGATACTCACCCTAAATAATCCCGTAACTGTTTGCTCCGTGAAGGATGCCTCAACTTCCTCAACGCCTTCGCCTCGATCTGGCGTATCCGTTCGCGCGTGACATCGAAGAAGCGGCTCACTTCCTCGAGCGTATGATCCTGACCATCCAGCAGACCGAAGCGCATTTCAAGCACTTCGCGTTCGCGTTCAGCAAGGGATGTGAGCGCATTACGAATTTGCTCCCGGAGCATTTGGCGCGCAGCGGCGTCCATGGGCGAGAGCGCATCTTCATCCTCGATGAAATCGGCCAGTGAGCTGGATTCTTCGCCTCGCACCGGACCATCGATGGACACCGGTTCCTCTGCGGAACGCAGCATTCGGTCAATCTTTTGCGTGGCGGTATCCAGTTTGCGTTGCAGGTTTGGTGAAAGAGGTTTTTCTTCCAGGTGCGCGCGCAAGATAGCCTGCACATCAGAGGCGGGGAGATAGCCCACTTCAAGCGCAAGTTCCTCGTTTGTCGGGTCGCGTCCCAATTCCTGTATTAATCTTCTTTGTTCCCGCAAAATCCGTGTGATGGACTCGAACAAATGCACCGGGATGCGGATCGTACGCGCCTGCTCGGCAATCGAACGATTAATGGATTGCCTTATCCACCACGTGGCATAGGTGCTGAATTTGAATCCGCGGCGCGGGTCGAACTTGCTAACCGCACGCAGGAGACCCATGTTCCCTTCCTGGATCAGGTCAAGGAAGTTAATGCCGCGTCCGAGGTAACGTTTGGCAACACTGACCACCAGCCGCAAATTTGCTCGTATGAGCGATTGGTGCGCATTCTTTGCCTGAACCTTGATCAATTCGATCTCATCAAGCACTTCCTTATCATCAGGAAGATGTTTGTACATAGTACGCAGGCTTGGCAGTTGGTGCTTTTGGTTGACATGGCTGAGGAGCCACGCCGCATAGTTGAACGGAATCAGGTACAGGCTGAGAAAGACCGAGTACGATTTCCGCGCGAAGTCATCCCATAGGGGATCAGTCCCCCATTTGCCATTATCCAGGAATGCACGCAGATACGAGGGGGCATCCGATTCCCAACCTGCACGCAAGGCTTGCGCCTCGGTCAGAATTAATCCCAGATCGGGCGTATCGTGATGAAGTCGGTCTGCATCCTCAACCAGACGATCCCACGACGCGGACATTTCAGAAAGAATGGAATGACAGATCGCACACGGGGTCGTAAGCCCCTTGCGAGGCGGGCGGCGGCGGAACGCATTCACGAGGCGATTCGCCTCGATCATGGTCGCCAGGCGGAACTCGCTGTCAGCATCCAATAATTTGACCTGGCCGATCTCGCGCAGATATAGCCGCACGGGATCCTCAGACAACTCCGCGGCAACCTCGGGTCGCCTGATATCTATTTCTTCGTCTTCTTCTGAAATTTCTTCTTCCTGGGCGAGTACAGTCACATCAGGATCGCCTTCCTCATCCCCCACCAAATCAGCCAGTCCGTTCCCATTCTCATCCATTCCATTGTCATCAACAAACGACTCATCGAACTGCACCTTCCGTGTCCTGGGTGAGCGCGGTTTTACGCTGGTCTTGCGTTTAGCTTTTTTCGACGCGGTTCGTTTCTTTTTTACTGCCATGATCCCTTTTATACCAGACGCCGTCTCTAAGGAATTGTTACTCCAAACGCTTCTGTGAAATCTTGCGAATTGCTTCATCCAATTCGTGCAACAACCTTGTATGTTGTAACACCAGATCCATATAGGAAGCCGCGCGCAAATCACCTTCCTGATGCGCCTCTTCCTGCAAAAATCGCAACTGGTTCAGGTTCTCGCCAGCCGCAACACGGCGAAGTTTAATCACACCGCGCAGTAATTCCTCCAGCACTTTCTCCTCCCTTTTTACGAGTTTATCTGTCTTGCGCACCAGTTCAACCGAACGCGCCTCCAGCGATTCAGGCAATGCATCCATTACGAAATCATGGTGTTCGGTCTTGTACTGTTCCACAGATTCACGAATCAATCCGAACAACAACTTGTGATCGGTATAATCGAAGTCTTGTGCATCCAATGAGGTCAGGCCATATTCCTGCAACACGCGGTCAAGGCGGTACAACAATTCGGGTTTTCTGAACAACACCCCAATGACATACTCCTCGACCTTTTTGCTGGATGAGACCGTGACCACCACTTTGACGGACTCCTCCACCAGATCCTTCATCACACCCCTGGAGCGCTTCACTCTTGGACCCTGAGCCTGCGACCCCAACAACGCGCTTTCATTCACCCTTAGCATGCGCGCCAGCGCCTGGCGATATGTGTCACGTTCCAATGGATTTGGCAAATCTTCGATCAACGGTACAACCTGCGCCGCGATCTGACTCTTCACTTTCGGGTCATTGATATTCTGACCGTCAGCCAGCGTCTCCATTACATGCGTGACGATGGGCTTCGCACCTTCGATGATCCTTGCCCATTCGTCTTTATCCCGCGCCACGATCTCATCCGGGTCAAGTTCGTCGGGAATGGATGCGACTCGTAAATCGGCTTGCAAGCGAGCCTCATTACGAAGCAGTCCGCGCGCATCGAAGTGGAGTTCACCTTCCACGTCCATTGCGGAGCGCGCCGCGTCAAGTCCGCGCATGACGGCTTTCTGACCGGCAACGTCCGGGTCGAGCGCAAGGATGATCTTGCGAGTGAAGCGTTTGAGCAGACGCAACTGGTCTTCGGTCAGCGCCGTGCCCATAGGCGAGACAACGTTTTCGTACCCCGCCTGATGCAGGGCAATGACATCCATATAACCTTCGACAATCACAGCCTGGTCAGCAGATCGGATCGGCTTGCGAGCACGGTCCATGCCGTAGAGCAAGCGTCCCTTGGTGAAGATGGCAGTATCGGGTGAGTTCAAAAACTTGGGGACATCATCTGGATCCACGATGCGCGCGCCGAAGCCGGCCATGCGCCCCTGCTCGTCGCGAATGGGGATCATGATGCGGTTGCGAAAACGGTCATAACATCCGCCACTGTCACGTTCGGAGACAAGGCCTGCATCGAGCAGGTCCTGTTCAGAGTAGCCGCGCCCGGTGAAATGTGCCAGCGTGGAATCCCAACTGTTCGGAGCGTATCCAAGTCCAAACTTCTCGATGGAAGCGTCTGTCAATCCGCGTGAATTATGCAGATAGTTTAAGATGTCCACATTGGCAAGCAGGTGGCTGCGATAGAAGAGTACCGCGTCTTCGAGCAACTGACGAAGATTCTCGAACGCTTCTTTTTGCTCAGGAGATTGTTGCGAATATGTGGGAACTTCCACACCTGCGCGCGCAGCGAGTTTATTGAGGGCTTCCTTGAAATCAAGGTTCTCGCGCTTCATGATGAACTTGAAAATGTCGCCACCCTCGTTGCATTGACCGAAACAGCGCCACGTCCCGGTCTCGGGCCAGACAACGAAGGCAGGTGTCTTCTTGTTATCGTGGAACGGACAGAAGCCCGTGTAATTCTTGCCTGCGTGGCGCAGTTTGACACCCGCCTCGGACACGAGGTCTACCATATCGATACGGGATTTGATCTCATCTATTGTTGACATAGGGTAAGTGAATTATAGACGCATTTGGTGAATCGGGAAATTAAAACATAAAGGCGGAGCAATGTCCGCCTTTACAGTTAACGTTGGCTCGTCGGCGATTTTAATAATCGTTCGAGTCGATCCTTTCACTCTCGCAACCACCGTGCCCACCCTCGTACTTTTCCGCGCCGTATGGCGAAAGTCCTTTAGATGCGCCTCTCTGCTGACTGGAATAATACGAGTCGGATGCGGTAAGGTCAGCGCGCCCTTTGATGTTGCCGGAATTCGCGGATGCCGCCTGGACAGTGACGAACACACCGGCAATAACAATAAGCCCGATCAATGTAGCAACAGCAACACGAAACAGCGATTTGGACATGTTTTTCTCCTTCTCTGATGGTCATTGTGCGATGACAGGGTTTTCGAATACACCCTGATGGCAGTGTTGGCATAAGTAACGATCAACAATATTCCCACCTGATTAATGTAATTATACCTAATCGCGTCCGATTTAGCAAATTCTTCTGAATCACAGCAGCAATTCCAAATCTAAAAATTGTCCTGAAGTGTGGTAAGGTTTTGAACGCCTATGGAACAAAACCTTACCCTCCAAAGCTTGGTGCGGCACTTT
>DATDAG010000142.1:0-6983 GCA_036525495.1 Anaerolineales bacterium | reverse complement strand
ACGTCGGTGGTCAGGATCATGGCGGCAATGGACGAGGCATTCTCGAGCGCGCCGCGCACCACTTTGACCGGGTCGATCACGCCGGCCTGGATCATATCCACGTATTTGCCAGTTAGAACGTTGAAGCCGATGTTCTTGTTCTTCTTCTCGATGGCAGTGCGGCGGACGGTGTCAATGATGACGGAACCATCCTCGCCAGCATTGGAAGCCAGCTTGCGGATCGGGGCTTCGAGCGCCTTCTTGACGATGTTGATGCCGACACGGATCTCTTCGTTCTCATCAGCATAATCCTTGGCCAGCTTATCCAACTTGGAGGAAGCGTTGATGAGGGAAATTTCACCACCAGGGACGATACCTTCTTCAACTGCGGCGCGAGCGGCAGAGAGAGCATCTTCAACGCGGTGTTTCTTTTCCTTCATTTCGGTCTCGGTCGCCGCGCCCACACGGATGATGGCAACACCGCCGCTCAACTTGGCGAGACGTTCCTGGAGTTTCTCACGGTCGTAATCGCTGGTGCTCTTATCGATCTCGTTGCGGATCTCTTTGATGCGGCCTTCGATATCAGATTTCTTGCCTTTGCCGCCAACGATGGTGGTATTTTCCTTGTCGGAGACGACCTTCTCCGCGCGACCAAGGTCCTGGATCGTGGCGGTTTCAAGTTTTCGTCCGGTCTCTTCGGCGATCACAGTGCCGCCAGTAAGCCGGGCAATATCCTCAAGCATGGCTTTGCGGCGGTCGCCGAAACCGGGGGCTTTGACAGCCAGCACGTTCAACATACCGCGCAGTTTGTTGAGGACGAGCGTCGCCAGGGCTTCGCCGTCAATGTCTTCAGCGATGATGACGAGTTCGCGTTTGCCGATCTGGACGAGTTTCTCGAGCAAAGGAACGATATCTTGCGCTGCGGAAATCTTCTTCTCGTGGATGAGTATGTACGCATCTGAGATCACTGCTTCCATTTTGTCAGTGCTGGTGATGAAGTAGGGGGAGAGGTAACCACGGTCGAACTGCATACCTTCAACGTATTCCTGTTCGAACTGCATGGACTTGGACTCTTCAACGGTAATAACACCATCCTTGCCAACCTTGTCCATTACTTCGGCGATCAACCCACCGATCTCTTCATCTGCCGCGGAGTTGGTGGCAACGTTGCCGATATCTTCCTTGGTGTCGATCTTGACCGACATCTTGCGGAGTTCTTCCACTACCGATTCGGTGGCAAGGGAAATGCCGTGCTTGAGAAGCATCGGGTTGTAACCGGCCTCAAGAGCCTTGAGACCTTCATTTACGATGGCATGAGCCAGCACTGTGGATGTGGTCGTGCCGTCACCGGCGATATCATTGGTCTTCTGGGCGGCTTCCTTGAGGAGCTGAGCACCCATGTTCTCGAACGGATCTTCGAGTTCGATTTCTTTCGCGACGGAAACACCGTCGTGCGTGATCGTGGGGGAACCGAACTTGCGGTCCACTGCCACATTGCGGCCCTTGGGACCGAGTGTTGCGCTCACCGCTTCCGCGACGGTATTCATACCGTACTTGAGTTTGCGGCGGGCGTCTTCTGAAAAGACGAGTTGTTTAGCAGCCATTGTATAAAACCTCCGAATTAGCCTTCAATTACAGCCAGAATATCGCTTTCGCGCAGGATGAGCAGTTTCCTGCCATCCACCTTCACTTCGGTGCCTGAATACTTCGCGAACAGCACCTTGTCGCCGACGCTCACTTCCATCTCGACGCGCTTGCCCAATTCGTCGCGTTCGCCGGGACCCACAGCCAGGACTTTGCCCTCCTGCGGTTTTTCTTTAGCGGTTTCGGGAAGATAAAGACCGCTTGCGGTCTTCTCATCCTGCTCGATCGGTTCCACGATCGCGCGGCCACCAAGGGGTTTCAGTTTCAACTTACTTGCCATCTTTCTGCCTCCTGATAGGATTTGATTTTTTGCGATTTTTGCAATATCACGAAATTAGCACTCGAATGGACAGAGTGCTAATTGCAATCTTACCTATTTCAGGATTTCAAGTCAAGGGGATTGTAAAAACTCTTACATTTCTCTGACACGCGAGTGCAATGCCTTCGCCTTTACGGACCTGGCGTTGCCTCGCCCTGGACCGAGGAGGCTGGCACGCCATCCTCAGCAAGTGACTGGCAAATGGCTTCTCCTGCCTGGACGATGCTCAGGATGGTCTGGTATCCGTCTGTATAGGCATCGGGATTCGCATTAAGCTCGCTTCGTACCTGACCTAAAACCTGCATCGCCTCCCCACACTTATTATCCCGCGGACGGCTCAACGCCGCCAGCACAGATCCATACGTGTAATAATAAACGACCGTATTGGGAGCGATAGGCTGACCAGTAATCACCTGTTCGGTAAAACCCAGATCTGGGTAACATGCATCCAACCCGCGCCCCAGACATGAATCCTCCCCGGAACAGCCAGAGGTTGCACATTTCAGGGAAAATATCGAGCCCTCGTAATTTCGCGAACGGAAAAACACGATCCCCAACTGACCATAAATATCCGCGTTGGTCGGATCATATTCCAATGCTTTTTGCACATTACGCGCCGCGGCAAAAAACTCTCCCAACTGCGAATATGTGCGGGCTATGGACAGATACGGAGTGGGATCGAATACCTCGATCTGTTCATTGATTTTTGCCGCTTTATCGAAATATTCAAGGGACTGTTCATACACGGGGCGGGCTGCCTCCGTATTCGGTATTTCGAAGGCGAGGCGGCGGTAATTTGCTCCAGCCCTTAGATACAGGAACGTGAAATTTGGCTCGAGGGCAATTGCCTTTTCGTATTCCGTGATCGCCAGGTTGTATTGACCCAGTGTCTCCAGCAGGTAGGCATTGACGCGGTGTACGTCCATCAAATCTTTTGCATCCTCGCGTTGGAGCGCCAGATTTATATATTGTTCCGCCTGGGTCCATTTTTGCTGGTCCAGCAATACCTCTGCATAATATGCCAGTGCAAGCGTGTTCGTGCTATCCAGTTGCTGGGCGCGCACGGCTTCCTGTTCGGCTTCCACCAGGAATTTTTGCACTTGTTGCAGATCGTCTTTGTAGATGCTTGAGTCTGCGTTCCAATCCAATGCAAATGCAAGAATGGCATGCGCTGTGCTGTCGTCCGGCGCGAGTTCCACAGCCTTGCGCGCAGATTCGAGCGCGGTAAGCAAACGTTCCTTTTTTTGTTCGTTGGTGATCAGGAACGCGGAGGAATAGGTCTGAATGCGGGCAAGTTTGCTCCAGATTTGGGCATTGCCCGGGTCAACGCGTACAGCTTCCTGGTACGCGAGAATCGCCGCATCCAGTTTCCCAGCGGTGAAATTGGCGTCTCCCTCCAGGGCATAAGAATCCGCCGCCCGCGTGGGGGTCGGCGTTGCCAGGAACAACGGCTGGATATCGCCCTTGTTCATCTGTTGCAGCATCCAGATAAAAACAAGGATCATCACCACCCACAGGAACATACGATAGATGTTCGACTGCGGCTTGCGATTAAAAAGCGGACGGCGCGGATAAACGTTCATGGGCTAACCCCCAAGGTTTTCGGAGCATATGCGGATGATCTCGCTCGCGGCAAAAACTGCATTCTCATCCGTTGGAATGCGTGTCTGTATCGTTTGGGCAAGTTGTATCGCTTCACCGCACTGGTTCGTACGCGCCAATGCCAGCCCATACGTATAATAGTATTCCGCCACCAGAGGATCATTGACGAGTAGTATGCCCTCGATCTCCACGCCATCCTCGGTGAGGCCGCCATAGATCGCATACCCTAATTGCTGAATGGCTTCGGGCCAAAGAAAATTGCGAAAATACATAACGCCCAAATTCCCGCGCAGGCTTGCATCGTCGGGTCTGTCCTGCATGGCTGTCTCTGCATACTGCAAGGACTTTTCGAATTGACCAGTCGTAGCAAATGTGCGGGAGATATAAAGATCGGGAAGCGGGTCTGTAGGATTCAAAGCGTTGGCACGGGTGAATGCAGATATGGCTTCATCATAAACCTGTGCTCTTCGATAATTGAGTCCCAGCCCGATATACAGGATGGGAATGTTCGGGTTGATATTGATGGCCGCCTGGTATTCAGCAATGGCTTCCTCGTAGTTCCCGGTCGCTTCAAGGATCAAGGCGCGCGCTCGTCGCGTTTCCACAAGATCGGGATCAAGCGCAAGAGCCACGCGCGATTCTTCAGCGGCTTTTGCATACCCATCAAAACCGGAGCTGATCAATATCTCCACATAGAAAGCATGAGCAAGCGCGTTGTTTGGGTCCAGCCTCAGCGCTTCCTGAATGGACGCCTGTGCTTCACCGTTTTTTCCCTCCTGAAAATCCAATGCCCAGGCATTCACAGCATGTGCCATTGCATTGTTCGGGCTCAATAACAGGGCGTTCTTTGCATTCTTTTCCGCCTCATCATATTGACCGGCAAACACCTGCACGCGTGCCAGCGCAACATATAAGGATGAGTCCTGGGGCGAGGCATTGATCGCGGCTTGATATGCCTCGATGGCGGGAAACAACTTCCCCTCCGCGTAGAGCGCCTGCGCTTCGGTCACAAACGATTCAGGAGAACGCGTGGGTGTCGACGTTGGCTCGAATGGATTGGGTTGCGTGGGCAGGTATACCTGGTTGAAATAATAACCGAACAATACCACCAATATAAAAATCGCCAGACCGAAATAGTTCGGGCGTCTTTTGCGGCGGTTCATGCTCCATTTACTGCTTTTCGGTAAGTACATGGATTCATATTACCATTTGCCGGTATACCCTGCAAGCCAGTTCTTATCATGCTCTTATCTATGCTAAAATCTCACCATGCAATTCGAGGTATTCACCCTCCTACCCGAAGTATTCCCTCCCTATCTTGAATCCAGCATCTTAAAGCGCGCCGCCCAACGAGGGCTGCTCGAGGTGCGCGTCCACAACATCCGTGATCACACACACGACAAACACCACGTCACCGACGATACTCCCTACGGAGGCGGAGGTGGGATGGTAATGAAACCTGAACCGGTCTTCGAAGCAGTTGAATCCGTTTTGAGACTTGCTCCGCATCCTGCCCCGCCTCAGCCCGCCTCACCATCCAAGGGGGCTTACAGCATCCCAATCATTTTACTCACCCCACAGGGACGTGTCTTCAATCAACGTATCGCCGAGGAGTTAACCGGTCACAAACGCATCGCCCTCCTGTGCGGACGCTACGAAGGCGTGGACGAACGCATCCGCGAACACCTCGTCACCGATGAAATTTCGGTTGGCGATTATGTGCTCACCGGCGGCGAACTCCCCGCCATGATCCTCATCGATGCGGTCACGCGCCTCCTGCCCGGCGTACTGGGCGATCCAACCGGCGCAGAGGATGACTCACACTCGATGGGTTTGCTCGAATACCCGCATTACACCAAACCATCCGAATTTAGAGGCTGGAAGGTTCCAGACATCCTGGTTTCCGGCGACCATGCAAAGATCGAAAAATGGCGCAGGGACCAAGCCCTGACACGTACCCATAACAAACGACCTGATATGCTTGAAAAAGCGGAACTAAGTGAAGAGGATAAGAAATTCATCGAAGGTCTAAAGTCAAAAGTTGAAGGTCGGGACTAACGAACTTCGACTAGCAACCTTTGACATTGAACCTATTGGAGGCAACATGAAATTCAATTATGGTCGCATCTTTCTGCTTGGCTTTGGTTTTTTTGGCGTCAGCATAATATGGACTGTGTATAACGCATTTGTCCCTCTATTCCTGGCAAACAAATTTGGTCTTGCCCCTGCAGTCATCGGCTTCTTTTTGACGCTCGATAATATTGCGGCATTGTTTATCCAACCGCCTGTGGGCGCATGGTCTGACCGTTTACGGACACCGATCGGCCGCCGTATGCCCTTCATCTTGATCGGCGCGCCCATCGGCGCAATTGCATTCGGGCTTATCCCTATAGCCGCAGTATTGCCTTTGTTCGTGGCATGTACAAGCACACTGTTGCTCAGCATGGCTTTCTGGCGCACCCCCGTGGTGGCTTTAATGCCTGATATCACCCCCTCAAAATATCGATCACAGGCAAACGGCATTATCAACCTCATGGGCGGCATTGGGACGATCATTGCGTCCCTGGTTGGGAGCACGCTATATGAGATCAACATTGCATTCCCCTTCTGGATGGGTTCTAGTTTGGTGATCCTCGCCGCTTTATTGGTGTTCATCTTTATCAAAGAACCAAAAGAATACGAAGAAAGCGAAAAAGAACCAAATATGTTCGAGAGCCTGCGCGAACTCTTCGCATCGGAGGAGAAAAGCGGTGTTCGAATCCTTTTTGCGATCTTCTTCTGGTTCCTTGCTTATACAGGGATTGAAGCGTTCCTCACATTGTATGCCACGAAATATGTCGGCCTTCCGGAAGGGGATGCCGGGCGTCTCCTTGGGCATATCGGCCTGTTATTTGTGATCTTTGCGGTGCCAGCAGGACTATTGGGAAGCCGCATCGGCCGACGGGTGACGATCTCGATCGGGATCATCCTGATGGCAGTATTGATACTCGCACTCTTCATCCTGCCAGCGGATACCCTCTCCCCCATTCTTACGAAACTGCCTGTGCTGGGTAATGTTCGCGTGATCAGCCTCTTCCTCATGCCAGCAGGCATTGCATGGGCGTTTATCAACATCAATTCCCTGCCCATGGTGGTGGATATGACAACTGCAGCGCGTCTCGGTACGTATACTGGTCTTTACTATATGTTCTCGACTTTTTCTGCGATCGTCGGTCCAAATTTCAACGGCTTACTGGTTCAATTGAGCGGTAATCGGTATAACCTGATCATGTTGTTCAGCCCAATCTTCCTGCTGGTTGCCCTTGTGCTGATGCTGGGAGTCCGCCGAGGGGAGGCAAAGGTCGCATAGCCGGTTTAGTTTTGGGCTGAGTCTGAAGCGGATTTTTTATCCTGTATCAAAACCAGCGAACAGCATTTGTCATATCTTTTAACTCGTGAC